>CAJAXK010000271.1 GCA_903946925.1 uncultured Bacteroidales bacterium
CTGTCGCTCCAACTGTAACTACCGCATCAGCAACAAATATTGCTCAAACAACCGCTACAAGCGGTGGAAATGTTACCTCCGATGGTGGAACAGCAGTATCAGCTCGTGGGGTATGCTGGAGCACAAACCAAACCCCAACCACCGCCGATTCCCACACCACGGATGGCACAGGAACCGGAACTTATGTAAGCAGCATTACAGGCTTAAATGCAGCAACAACCTATTATATAAGGGCGTATGCAACAAATAGTGTTGGGACAGCTTATGGTAACCAACAATCTTTTACAACTTCAGCTTGGTCGCAGCTTCTTTATGAAGGCTTCAATTACCCCACACCTGCCTTTATTGGTGGTAACGGCGATCCTGGATCAACATCTAACAACTGGACAACAAATTCCGTTACAGCAGGGCAAACAACCACAATTGATGTACAAGACGGTAGCTTGTCGTATTCGGGTCTGCAAAATTCACTTGGCAATAAAGTGTTTTTGTTCAGTAATGCAAATGCTGTGAGCAGGGATGTAAACAGAGGTTTTACTTCGACAGCCACCACGCTTTATTTCTCCGCTTTAATCAACATTATTGATAATACCCAGATTACCGCGTTAGATAACTATTTTATGCATTTCGGAGCAGCCCAAGGCGCAATAAATACCACTTTTGGTGGCAGGTTGGGTGCAAAAATAGCAGCAACAACCTCTAATTTTAGGTTTATTATTGTGAATAATTCAGGAGGTACACCTGTATATTCTGATAATGGTGCAGATTTGAATTTTGGTACAACCTATCTTGTTGTTGTAAAATACGATATCAGCGCACCTATGACAGTTGCAACCATGTGGGTTAACCCTACTTCATTAGGCGGTGCTGAACCAGCCGGTGGGATTACGAATAATACTGGAACCAATGCTTTTCCCTCGTTTTCGACAGGTTCAATTTGTTTGAGGAACAATGCCACTACTCCAAAAGCTCATATTGATGAAATAAGAGTTGGAGAAACATGGGCTTCAGTAACTCCTTGACTACTGCTGACTATATAGTGCCACCAATCTGGGGCAAGGGTGCCTCTAAATCAGGAGCAAATGGTGCCACTTTTATTTGACACCAGAAAAAGCTCAGAAAGCAAGAAGGGTTGTGTGTTTAATTCAACACCCAAGTTCGTGCGTATCTTACTTTCTGATGTGTGCAGGTAAAAACCCTCTCGCAAACAATAGATTGTAAAACAGCTTACACAACAGCGAATAAACAAAATTACCACCTGCATCTAGTAGCCTGTTTTTATAATTTTACAACGTAATACAATGATAAAGAAATACATAGATTTAGCTTTATTCTTTGCAGCGGCTTTTCTCCTAATCACCTGCCAAAAAGATTACGACCTCCCCTCCGGAAACAACAAAGTAGTACTCAATGCCAGTGCCACCGATTCTGTTTCCTATTTCACTGTAAAAATCCAATCCCGGCTTGCTAACACGGCAAACTACACCATTAGCGACTATGGCCTTTGCTGGGGCCTTGAACCAAACCCAAAAATAACAGATAACAAGATCAGCAACGGATATACAGCCCAACCTGCTGATATTTCCGCATCCTTGAAAGACCTGCTGCCCGGCAAAAAATACTATATTCGTTCATTCGCCACCATACCAACTGGCACAGTCTATGGCGCACAAAGCGAATTCACCACTCTCAAAACAGGAATCCCGGTATCAGTAACAGATACCATAACAGATATTACCTACACAACCGCCCTTTGCAAGGGAATAGTTTTGGCCGATAGCGGCCTTATGGTAACAAAAAGGGGCATCTGCTGGAGCCTAACCCCAAACCCAACTCTCACCTCACACTTCGATACTTTGGGCAAAGGCTTGGGTACTTACGACATTCAAATTGATGCCCTTAACCCATCCTCAACATACTACATCAGGGCATTTGCGGTAAACGATTCTGGCACTTCCTACGGAATCCAGAAATCATTTATTACCGTTGCCCTAACACCGCCAACCCTCACAACTACCCCCGTTACCAATATCACCACAACCACAGCCGAAAGCGGCGGCAACATTACTGCCGACGGCGGTTCGCCCATTACTGCCCGTGGCATCTGCTGGGGCATACTTCCAAATCCAACTACCGCAAACAGCCATACCACAGATGGAACCGAAATGGGGATTTTCACAAGTAGCCTTACAGCTTTAACACCTAACACTTCCTATTATGTCCGTGCGTATGCAACCAATGCGGTTGGCACTTCCTATGGCGACGCCATAAGTTTCACCTCACTTCCCATTGTATTGCCAAGCCTCACAACGGCAGACATAAACAACATTACCATTAACACAGCTGGTAGCGGTGGAAACATCACTTCCGATGGTGGCGACCTGATTACAGAACGTGGCGTTTGCTGGAGCGTGAACCAAAATCCCACAATCACGAACAGCCATTCATCGGATGGTACAGGTTCCGGGATTTTTACAAGCAGCCTCACCGGACTGATCAATAATACCATTTATTACGTTAGGGCTTTTGCAACCAACAGCGCAGGGACGGCCTATGGCAACGAACTATCATTCAAAACCATTGCCGAGATTACCATCCCGACTGTAACCACAACAACCCCTACAAATATTTTAAGCAACAGGGCAACAACTGGCGGCAATGTTACAAGCACAGGCGGCGCATCCGTTATTGTCCGTGGTGTTTGTTACAGCACATCACTCAACCCAACTATTGATGCCGACCATACCACAGACGGTTCCGGTTCCGGAATTTTTACCAGCAATCTCACTTCCTTAAACCCCACTACCACCTACCACATAAGAGCGTACGCCACCAACAGTTCCGGAACGGCTTATGGCCAGGATCTTTCTTTCACAACAACGGCAAACACAGCTCCCATCCTAACCACCACCGCAATAACTGCCATAACTCCAACCACAGCCTCAAGTGGTGGAAACATTACGGAAAGCGGTGGTGCAACCGTTACAGCCCGTGGCGTATGCTGGTCCACAACACAAAATCCAACCATAGCTGGAAGCCATACCACCGACGGCACCGGAACAGGTATTTTTACATCTGCCTTAACTAACCTAAACCCTACAACCACATATTATGTAAGGGCTTATGCAACCAATAGCGTTGGGACTTCGTATGGAAACGAGCTAACCTTTACAACCACATCTTCTGCCACCGCCCCAACCGTTTCAACAACTGCCGTTACAGCCATAACAAGCAGCATGGCAACAAGTGGCGGAAACGTAACAAACAGCGGCGGGGCTACCGTTACCGCAAGAGGCGTTTGTTGGAGCACCCTCCACGATCCCACAACCGCCAACAGCCATACCACAGATGGAACAGGTACAGGTATTTTTACCAGCGCATTAACAAACCTGAACCCATCAACAACCTACTATATCCGTGCTTATGCAACCAACAACGTAGGAACATCATACGGTACAGAACTAACTTTCGTTACCCTTTCGGCAACAACCCCACCAATCCTTACCACAACGGCAGCCACCAATATTGCCGCCACCACCGCCACAAGCGGCGGAAATATAACCTCCGACGGCGGTGCAACCGTAACCGCCCGAGGCGTTTGCTGGAGCACAAGCCAAACCCCAACTACCGCCGATTCCCACACCACAGATGGCACCGGAACTGGTATATTTGTAAGCAGCATCACCGGATTAAATGCAGCAACAACATACTATGTAAGAGCGTATGCTACAAATAGCGTAGAAACGGCTTATGGGAATCAGGTAAGTTTCACTACCCTAGCCTGGACTTGTGGCTCAACCATTACAATAAATCATGTTACAGGAAGCGTTGCCCCGGTTGACAAAACAGTAACCTACGGCACCGTGACCAATATCCCTGGCGAACCAACAAAATGCTGGATAACCAGCAACCTTGGTGCAGACCATCAGGCAACTTCTGTAAACGATGCAACTGAAGCTTCAGCAGGTTGGTACTGGCAGTTTAATAGGAAACAAGGGTATAAACATGATGGGACAACCAGAACACCAAATACTACATGGATAACCTCCATTAATGAAAATCTTGATTGGCAGGCAGCAAATGATCCTTGCGCTCTTGAACTCGGAGGCAGCTGGCGATTGCCTGCAGGTACTGAATGGACAAATGTAGATGCAAGTGGAAATTGGATAAATTGTGAAGGTCCATGGAATTCGGGATTGAAGATGCATGAAGCTGGATATATAGATCATACGAATGGCAGTTTAGCTTTGCGGGGTTCTTACGGTTACTATTGGGCTAATAATCAATACCAAAGCAATTCAGATTGGGGATGGTTTATCTATTTTAATGGAAATATGTGCCAGCTTGGAGGTACATATAAGTCTATGGGATTCAGTGTTCGATGTATAAATGGCAACTCTGGTGCTAACATTCCAACATTAATAACCGCCAGTATATCTAGCATAACTTCTAATTCCGCAATCAGCGGTGGGGATGTAATTAATGATGGTGGCGCAACTGTAAACGCCCGTGGAGTATGCTGGAGCACAAACCAAACCCCAACTATCGCTGATTCCCACACCTCAGATGGCACAGGAACCGGAATATTTGTAAGTAACATCAACGGGTTGAATGCAGCAACAACCTACTATGTAAGGGCGTATGCAACAAATAGTGAAGGTACAGCTTATGGAAATCAGCAAAGTTTTACAACTTTGGCTTGGGCTTGTGGTTCTACCATTACAATAAACCATATTGCAGGAAGCGTTGCACCTGTTTACAAAATAGTAACTTATGGCACCGTGACCAATATCCCCGGCGAACCAACAAAATGTTGGATAACCAGCAACCTCGGTGCAGATCATCAAGCAACTTCAGTGGATGATGCCACCGAAGCATCTGCAGGTTGGTACTGGCAGTTTAACCGTAAACAAGGCTACAAGCATGATGGGACAACCAGAACGCCTAATACAACATGGATAACTCCTATTTCGGAAAACTCTGATTGGTTATCTTCTAATGACCCATGCACTATTGAACTTGGTTCAGGTTGGCGAATCCCAACAAATGAAGAATTGACAAATATTGATACATACTGGAATTCTTCATCAAATGCTTGGAATTCAGATTTAAAACTCCATGCTGCCGGAACACTTGGCTATAATAATGGCACTCTTGACAGTCGAGGCTCATATGGCTTCTACTGGAGCCGCAACCAAATGGAGGCAGAGAATAGCTATGTTTTAAGCTTCGATATGTACACGCATTGTGGGCTGGGAGGCAATGGAAAAGCTAGTGGTTTTCCAATTCGTTGTATCAATGGGGGTTCAGGAACAGCAATACCAATATTAACTACAACTAGTATATCTAATTCAACTTCCAATTCAGCCACAAGCGGCGGAAACATTACCTCCGACGGCGGTGCAACCGTAACCGCCCGAGGCGTATGTTGGAGCACAAACCAAACACCAACAACCGCCGATTCTCACACTTCGGATGGCACAGGAACCGGAACATTTGTAAGCAGCATCACCGGATTAAATGCTACAACAACCTACTATGTAAGAGCGTATGCTACAAATAGTGTTGGGACAGCTTATGGAAACCAGCAAAGTTTTACAACTTTATCTGGATTTATTTGCGGAACTTCTTTTACAATAAATCATGTTGCTGGTACAGTATCCCCTGTATCAAAAACTGTTACTTATGGAACAGTTACTAATATACCAGGAGAAATCTCAAAATGCTGGATTACGCAAAATCTTGGAGCCTATCAACAGGCAACCTCTGTTAACGATGCATCCGAGCCTTCGGCGGGTTGGTATTGGCAATTTAACCTTAAACAAGGATACAAGCATGATGGTACTACCAGAACTCCAAATACTACATGGATAACCAGTATTAATGAGAACTCCGATTGGATTTCTATAAATGACCCATGTTCCATTGAATTAGGAAGTGTTTGGCGTATCCCAACCAATACTGAATGGACTAATATTGATGCAATTGGAAACTGGACAGACTGGAATGGTCCTTGGAACTCTTTGTTAAAACTACATGCTGCAGGTTACCTTTTAATGGATAACGGAGGATTAATATCTCGCGGTGCTAATGGTGTGTATTGGAGTAGTATTCAGCAATTACCAAACTATAGTTGGCACATGAGCTTTTATATTACTGGCAGTAACACTGCCAATTACAGAGATAAGTCTAATGGAGAGCCCTTACGTTGCATCCATGATTAATTATCCCTTGCTTTCATGCAACTTTTTTTCGCAAACTTGCAGCTAAAGTTAGATCTATCATAAAGCCTCGATTTACACTAAAAAAGCCAAAATTTTCAATCCATCCCTTACAATCAGAAAAATGCTCCACAATTCTAATAAAGCTAATCCTTTATAATGCCCAACTTTAAACCATTATATTAAAGTCTTTCTTCAAAACACTCACTTAGATTAATTTGATAACAACTTGCCTTTGAAAAGCGACAGAGTATTTTGTACATTTGAAGTCAATTTTTTTACACATTGTCTCAATCCCTAAACTCATTTTCAACCAATGAAACGTTTTATTCTAATTTCAGCATCCCTCGCACTCTGTATCATGTATTCGTACAGCCAGAAGTTTGTAAGCGGCGTAAGCGAATCAAAGTATGTTAATATTACAAAAGACCCGCCAAAACCTCCCTATCTGGAAATCGAACAGAACTCCATGGAGTTTACGGATGCCAATGGCAACCGTAAAATAGATGCCAACGAATTGGCAGCCATCCGTTTTAAACTACTCAATACAGGTGCTGGCCCAGGACTTGGGCTAAAAGTGGTTGTGCAAGAAACAATAGGGGGAACGGGTTTGATTTTTATGAAAGAAACCGCCCTTGGGACACTGGAAATCGGCAAATCGAAACTGGTTGAAATACCGCTTACCGGACAAATGAACATCCCGAATGGTAAAGCGGTATTTCAAATTAAAATTAGCGAAGCCAATGGATTTGGCACAGATCCGGTTGAAATCGAAGTGCCAACACGGGCATTTCAGGCACCAAAATTATTGGTTGTAGATTATAAAGTGAGCAGCCAAACTGCATCAGTGCTGTTAAAGCGAAAACCTTTCGATCTTGAAGTACTGCTGCAAAATACCGGGCAAGGCGATGCTACCAATGTAGATGTGGATTTTGAAATGCCTGCCAATGTGTTCTGCCTTTCTGCCAACGAGAAAACCCATAAAGATAAAATCGAGCCTGGCGAATCGGTGATGCTTAGCTATAACTTGGTAACAAACAACGAATATACATCTTCCAATTTACCCTTTACGGTAAAAGTTAAAGAGCAATATGGCAAATATGCCGAAAACAAAACCATTACACTAACCATGAACCAGCCGGTAAGCGATACAAAACTGATTGTGGAGGGGAAAGAAGAAAAAACTAAAGAAATTGTAATAGGCTCATTGGTTTCGTCGGTTGACAAGAACATACCGGTAAATGCCGTAAAAAAACCAAACCGTATCGCCTTGGTTATCGGTAACGAAAACTATGCAAATACACTCAATGCCGAAATAAATGTGGAATTTGCCCGCCACGATGCCGATGTATTCCGCAATTATACCATTTCGGCCTTGGGTGTTGAACCATCTAACATTTTTTTCTTACAAGATGCAACCTCCGGGCAAATGAAAAGGGAAATTGATAGGGTTACCCAATTGGTTCAACGTATTGGCAAAGATGCTGAACTGATATTTTATTATGCGGGTCATGGCTTGCCCGACGAGGTTACCAAAATCCCATACCTTATACCAGTTGATGTGGACGCAACCAACCTTACATCGGCAGTAAAGCTTTCGGATATATACCAGAAATTCAGCTCTACCAATGCCGGCAGAATAACGATTTTTCTCGATGCCTGTTTCACGGGAGGGGGCCGAAACCAAGGATTATTAGCTGCACGAGCCGCCAAAATAAAACCGGATTTGGAAATGGCAAGCGGCAATATGGTTGTATTTTCGGCATCAAGTGGCGAACAGTCTGCATTGCCTTATAACAATGAAAAACATGGCCTGTTCACCTATTATCTGTTAAAAAAAATACAGGAAAGCAGCAACCAGCTTACTTACGAACAATTAGCCAACTACCTTAAAACCAATGTTGGGCAAGAATCCCTGCGGAAAAACGGGAAACCACAGGACCCCGAAGTGCAGGTAAGCCCGGCGGTAGAAAACACTTGGCGCGTATGGAATTTTAAATAGCCCGGCTGAAATACTCTTCCACCAATTCATTTTAAAATAGGTAAATCGTAAATGGCAAGAATAATCACACTCATAGCGATAACAGCGATTACTATGTTTTCGGCCACTGCCCAAACCATTACCAACGTAAGGTTCGAGCAAGTTGGCAAACAGCTTGTTATAACTTACAACCTCGATGCCCCCACAAGCAGCCAATGGCAAATATCGGTTAGTGCAAGTACCGATAACGGAACTACTTGGGGCAACAACCTTAGCAGCGTAACCGGCGATGTAGGCAAAGGCATAAAACCCGGACCCAATAAAAAAATAACTTGGGATGTACTTACCGAACGCACAAGTGTAACCGGCACCATCAGCTTTAAAGTAAAAGCCGAAGGCAATTTGTTAGGTGAAATTGAAATGGTATTTGTGCAAGGCGGAACCTTCCAAATGGGGAGCAACGATGGCGAAAGTTATGAAAAACCTGTGCATACCGTTACTGTAAGCGACTTTTACATCGGCAAAACAGAGATAACCCAAAAGCAGTGGCGCGATATTATGGGCAACAACCCATCGGGTTTCGAAAACTGCGACAATTGCCCTGTTGAGCAAGTATCATGGGACGATATACAGGATTTCCTCCAAAAGTTAAACCAAAAAACCGGGAATACCTACCGCTTGCCAACCGAAGCTGAGTGGGAATATGCTGCGCGGGGTGGTAACAAAAGCAAGGGATATACCTACAGTGGCAGCAACAGCTTGGGTGATGTGGCTTGGTTTGAAGATAATTCCGGTTCAAAAACCCACCCGGTTGCCCATTTACAGCCCAACGAATTAGGGGTTTACGATATGACCGGCAACGTATGGGAATGGTGCAGTGATTGGTATGGCGATTATTCTAGTTTTGCGCAAACTAATCCAAAAGGACCTTCAACAGGGTCGAGCCGCGTGTTCCGTGGCGGTAGCTGGAGCGGCAACTTGCGGAATTGCCGGGCGGCGGACCGCAACGACAACCCCCCAGGCCACCGCAACTACTTTATTGGCTTCCGCCTTGTCTCCCCCAAGTAAACAGTGGAAATCCAATACTTCCTTGCTACCCTGAGCTTGTCGAAGGGTTAAGCAAAAAATGAGGTTTGCCGAAAAAGCAGTTATGTATTGGATTAGCTTGCCGAAAAAGACGAAATACTAAAAACGTGAATTGCAGAATCATAATATTGAAAATCGTTCGAGTTTTTAAATTTGAAATGAAAAATTTTGTCAAATGTACTACGGATTAAAACACCAAATTGAAATGAGATTAGTATTCACACTTTATTGTTTTCTGTGTTTTTTCTCTGTTTCCGCACAACAAATTGATAATGTGCATTACGAACAAAGCGGTAAAACCATTATTGTAACCTACGATCTCAGCGAACTAAAAAGTGGGCAAACTGTAGCCATAAGCCTATTTTGTTCCGAAGATGGAGGAAAAACATGGGGTACATCATTACAAAAAGTAACCGGCGATGTAGGCAAAGGCATAAAACCCGGACCCAATAAAAAAATCACTTGGGATGTACTTACCGAACGCACAAGCTTAACCGGCACCATCAGCTTTAAGGTAAAAGCCGAAGGCAATTTGTTAGGTGAAATTGAAATGATATTTGTGCAAGGCGGCACTTTTACCATGGGGAGCAACGATGGGGAAAGTGATGAAAAACCAATACACTCAGTTACTTTAAGCGACTTTTACATCGGCAAAACAGAAGTAACCCAAAAACAGTGGCGCGATGTAATGGGCAACAACCCATCCTATTACACAAACTGTGATAATTGCCCAGTTGAGCAAGTATCCTGGGACGATATACAGGATTTCCTCCAAAAGTTAAACCAAAAAACTGATAAGAGTTATCGTTTACCCACTGAAGCGGAGTGGGAATATGCTGCAAAAGGTTGCAATAAAAGCAAGGGATATACCTTCAGTGGCAGCAACAGCTTGGGTGATGTGGCCTGGTTTAACGATAATTCCGGTTCAAAAACCCACCCGGTTGCCCAATTGCAGCCCAACGAATTAGGGGTTTACGATATGAGCGGCAATGTATGGGAATGGTGCAGTGATTGGTATGGCGATTATGTGGGCTACGCCCAAACCAATCCCAAAGGACCAGCATCGGGGTCGTCCCGCGTGCTCCGTGGCGGTGGCTGGGGCGGCACCTTGCAGTTTTGCCGGGCGGCGAGCCGCAACCGCATCAACCCGGACTACCGCGACAGCCCTGTAGGCTTCCGCCTTGTCTCCCCCAAGTAAACAGTGGAAATCTTTCCTTTTAAGCAAAAAAAATGAGGTTTGATTAAGAAGGAGTGAGGCGTTGTATTGAGCCTGCCGAAATACGGTGTACTGAGCTATGCCGAAGTAGACGAACGACTGATAAAGCAAACCGGACAATATTGATATCTCGAAGCGTCGAATTTTAGAATTTGAAACATAAACATAATTAACTGCAAGAATGGTTTAAACCAATAAAATGAAATTAGTATTCTCACTTTATTGCTTTCTGTTTTTTTTCACTGTTTCTGCACAGAAAATTGACAATGTGCATTATGAACAAAGCGGCAAAACCATTATTGTTACATACAACCTCACTGAACTAAAAGGTCAGCAAACTGCAACTGTTAGCCTATTTTATTCTGAAGATGGAGGAAAAACATGGGGTAAACCATTACAAAAAGTTACCGGCGATGTCGGCAAATGTGTTAGACCCGGTAGTGAAAAAAAAATAACCTGGGACGTACTCACCGAACGCACAAGCTTAACAGGCACCATCAGCTTCAAAGTAAAAGCCGAAGGCAATTTGTCAGGACACATAGAAATGATTTTTGTGCAAGGCGGCACTTTTTCAATGGGAAGCAACGATGGCGGCAATGATGAAATACCAGCCCATACTGTTACTTTAAGCGACTTTTACATCGGCAAAACGGAGGTAACCCAAAAACAATGGCGTGATATCATGGGCAATGATCCCTCGTATTTTAAAAACTGTGATAATTGCCCGCTTGAGCAAGTATCATGGGACGATATTCAAGGATTCCTCCAAAAGCTAAACCAAAAAACCGGTAAAACTTACCGCTTGCCTACTGAAGCGGAATGGGAATATGCTGCAAGGAGTGGAAATAAAAGTAAGGGATATACCTACAGCGGAAGCAACAGCCTTGGTGATGTGGCCTGGTTCACCGACAATTCCGGTTCAAGTACTCTCCCTGTAGCCCAGTTGCAGCCCAATGAATTGGGCATTTACGATATGAGCGGCAATGTTGGAGAATTGTGCTCCGATTGGTATGGTGATTATTCGGGCTTTGCCCAAAGCAACCCAAAAGGGCTTACAACGGGTGCGAACCGCGTTTACCGCGGTGGCAGCTGGATCAACACTGCGTATAACTGCCGGACGGCCTACCGCAACTACCTCGATCCAGGCCGCCGCAGCTACTATATCGGCTTCCGCCTGGTCTCCCCCAAGTAATAATGCAAATCCAGTCCTAACTTTTTAAGCCAAATGAGGTTTTCTTAAGAAGAAGTGAGGTGGCGTATTGAGCCTGCCGAAATACGGTGTACTGAGCTATGCCGAAGTAGGCGAACTACCGATAAAGCAAATCAGGCAATACTAATACCGCAAAGCGTCTAATTTTAGAATTGGAAACAGAAACAGAATTAACCGCAATAATGGTTTAAACCAATAAATTGAAAATGAAATCAGTATTCACACTTTATTCCCTCTTGTTTTTCTTCCCTGTTTCCGCACAGCAAATTGATAATGTGCATTACGAACAAAGCGGCAAAACCATTATAGTAACCTACGATTTGAGTGAACTAAATGGTGAGCAAACTGCAGCCATAAGCCTATTTTATTCCGAAGATGGAGGAAAAACATGGGGTACATCATTACAAAAAGTAACCGGCGATGTAGGCAAAGGCATAACGCCCGGACCCAATAAAAAAATCACCTGGGATGTACTCTCAGAGCGCACAAGCTTAACCGGCATCATCAGCTTTAAAGTAAAAGCAGAAGGCAATTTGTCAGGACACATAGAAATGATTTTTGTGCAAGGCGGCACTTTTACCATGGGGAGCAACAATGGATACGATGGTGGCAAACCATTACATTCAGTTACGGTAAGCGACTTTTACATCGGCAAAACAGAGGTAACCCAAAAACAGTGGCGCGATGTAATGAGCGACAACCCATCCTATCTCAAAAACTGTGACAATTGCCCGGTTGAGCAAGTATCCTGGGACGACATACTGGGTTTTATCCAAAAACTAAACCAAAAAACGGGTAAAAGTTACCGTTTGCCAACCGAAGCAGAATGGGAATATGCCGCACGGGGTGGTAATAAAAGCAAGGGATATATCTACATCGGCAGCAACAGTTTGGGTGATGTGGCTTGGTTTAAAGATAATTCCTGTTCAAAAACCCACCCTGCTGCCCAATTGCAGCCCAACGAATTAGGGGTTTACGATATGAGCGGCAACGTATGGGAATGGTGCAGTGATTGGTATGGCGATTATCTGGGCTACGCCCAAACCAATCCCAACGGACCGGCAGAGGGGGTGTACCGCATGATCCGTGGCGGTGGCTGGAACTTCGCCTTGCAGGATTGCCGGGCGGCGAACCGCTTCTACGTCAGTCCAGATTACCGCAGCTACGGTATAGGCTTCCGCCTTGCCTCCCCCAAGTAAACAGTGGAAATACCTTCCTTGCTCCCCTGAGCTTGTCGAAGGGTTAAGCAAAACGAGCTTACAATGCTGGCTATAAACTCTCCATATACTTCTGTGCTCTCTTTGTCTCCGTGGTTTTGTTTTTTTAGTCTTTCAAGGCAAGCTCAATCTCGTAAAACATAATCATCAAACAACACAAACAAATACATACTTATGAAAAATCAAAAAATTAAATGGGTAGGAGAGCACTTTGCAAATAATATTAATCGCTACAAAATGAAGAACATAAGTGTATTTATTTTAGCTCTCTGTTTATTGTTTCAAGCTAATACTTTAGTAGCACAACCAAAACCGGATTTAATCATTCTTCGTATTGAGCCTCCACTTTGGAACGACAGTACAAAGATTTTTATCGGAATCCAAAACATAGGCGATGTCATATCTTCCCCTGTATTGTTAAAAGTTTGGGATATAGATGCAAGTGTCGAAGAGGCAAAAAAGCTTGGTGCAACAAGCAAGCAATTGTGGATTTTTCAGGAAAACACAGAACGTGCATCAGATGGCCAATTCGATTACGACGACTATTTTGAAGTCTTCAAAGAAATTCCGGCAATAAAACCCCACGAAATCATCAGGGTGGAAGTAAATTACAAACACTGGATTTACGACAGTAATTGCGAAATAGGAGCATTTATAGATTGCAAAGAAGTATTGAAAGAGAAAAGGGAGGACAACAACAGAACCTACTTCTTTGCCGGAGGATAGTCCTGCTATCTTTTTTGCTAACCAGTATAGTTCCCAAACGAATTACTCCTCTCTCTTAAAGGCGAATTCGATAGAAATTTCCTTTTATTGATTAATCGGAATTTCTTGCTCAGGCTTCGCCCTTTTCTAACCAAAAGGTAACAGAAAAGTACAATTGTACCTTTTTGTACCTTTTTGTACCTTCTTTGCAATGTACTGATTTGCTTATACCTGTCCTCTTATTAAGCGGAATTTATTGCTCAGGCTTCGCCCTTTTCTAACAAAAAGGTAACAGAAAAGTATTTTTGTACCTTCCCACTTTCCTTGTTGCTGCAATACATTTCCTGAAAAAGGAAATGAATTTCGCAACCACACAGCAGCAAACAAAACTTTCACCTTCCCACTGCCGCCCTGTATTTCCCTTCCGTTTGGCCCTCATTTCCCTTCACACATTCCACCTTACAATGAGGTCACAAACAACAAGGAAATCCCACCATTCCCATTTATGAAAGTTTTGTAAGCTGCTAAAACCTACCCACTTCCCTTTTAGCGGAATTTCGTGTGCGCTACTCCCTCCGGTCAAACAAGGCGCGAGCCACAGGCGTATGGAACGACCTCTTAAAGTAAATGAAAAAACGGCTTCGCCCTTTTTTCATTTACTGTTTTTCTTTTTA
>CAJAXK010000272.1 GCA_903946925.1 uncultured Bacteroidales bacterium
TCAATTTCGTCAATTGATGCGGTATTGAACTATCGCCAGCATAAATACATGTATTTCTGTGCCCGTGAAGATTTTTCGGGATACCACAATTTTGCGGTAACATTGAACGAACATTTACTTAATGCTTCCAAATATCAACAAGCCCTCAACCAAAAAGGGATAATGAAGTAAGCGTAATCTCCTTCCTAAAAACAAATAAGCCAGCATGATAGCTGGCTTACTGCTCTTTCGGATAATTATAGTTTGCTCAAATAGAGTATGTTTTTAGAGTTGGTTTAATCCCAAATGTACGAATTTAGATTTACGATTTATTTTCAGCGAGTTATATTCGTCAATCGTAATTCGTATATCGTAAATAGAAATAAAACTCGACTTTATGGACAGACTCTAAATAACCTTTTACATCCTTTCAGGTACTTCAATCCCCAACAGCCACAACGAATTAGAAATTACTTTGGCCGTTAATTCCGACAAGCAGAGCCTTAACCCCCGGGATGGGAGGTTTTCCTCCTTTAATATGGTTAGTTCGTGGTAAAACCGGTTGTATTCCGATGCAAGTTCGAAAGCATAATTGGCAATAATGGCTGGGCTGTGCATTTCGGCTGCCTGCGTAAGTGTAGCCGGAAAATCGTGGATTTTTTTCAATAGCTCTTTCTCTTCAGCCAATATACTGACTGATGGGTGAATCGCCAACTCAAAGTTAGCTTCGGTAGCTTTGCGCAGCACCGATTTTATCCTTGCATACGTATATTGAATAAATGGCCCTGTATTTCCATTAAAATCAACCGATTCGGCTGGGTTGAACATCATATTTTTCTTTGGGTCCACTTTAAGGATGAAATATTTCAATGCCCCAAGTCCTATGGTTCGGTAAAGATTTTTCGCTTCCTCATCATCGAATGATTCAATTTTCCCGAGTTCACGGGCCATGGCTTCGGATGTATCGAACATTTCCTGCATGAGGTCATCGGCATCCACAACAGTGCCTTCGCGCGATTTCATTTTTCCGGCAGGCAATTCAACCATTCCATACGACAGGTGATAAATTGAATCGGACCAGGCACAACCCAAATGTTTCAAAACCACTTTCAAAACCTGGAAATGGTAATCCTGCTCGTTGCCGACTACATATATAAGTTGTTCAGGATCATATTCCTTGTGCCGTTGGGTAGCAGTGCCCAAATCCTGTGTCATGTAAACAGAAGTGCCATCGCTACGGAGCAATAATTTTTCATCGAGGCCTTCGGCACTCAAATCAATCCAAACCGAACCATCGGCGCGGCGGGTGTAAACGCCTTTTTGCACGCCTTCTTCAACCAACACTTTTCCAAGCAAATAAGTCTGCGATTCGTAATAGGTTTTATCAAATTCGATACCTAATGTTTTGTATGTTTTTTCAAAGCCATCATACACCCAGCCATTCATTTTTTTCCATAAACCAATAACTTCCTCATCCCCTGCTTCCCATTTTTGAAGTAGTTGTTGGGCTTCAAGGATTAGTGGTGCTTTTTTTGCCGCTTCGTCAGGATTAACGCCTTCGGAAACCATAGCAGCAATTTCATCTTTAAAGTATTTATCAAAAATAACATAATACTTCCCAACAAGCTTATCGCCTTTCAGGCCACCGCTTTCAGGGGTTTCGCTATTTCCCCATTTTTGCCAAGCCAACATACTTTTGCAGATATGGATTCCGCGGTCGTTTACAAGGTTTACTTTCACCACGTTTTTGCCCGCAGCCTGTAATATCCTCGAAAGTGAAAAGCCCAACAAGTTATTGCGTATGTGGCCTAAATGCAAAGGCTTATTGGTATTTGGCGACGAAAATTCTATTACAATGGGCTGGCTTTCAATTGTTTTCTGAAAACCGAACTTTTCAGTTCCGTAATTTTCTGTAAGGAAACCGAGCCAATATTCTTTCCTGATTGATAAA
Organism: uncultured Bacteroidales bacterium; assembly: GCA_903946925.1. Lineage (GTDB taxonomy): Bacteria > Bacteroidota > Bacteroidia > Bacteroidales > UBA4417 > UBA4417. Next base: position 1,931 of record CAJAXK010000272.1, read on the forward strand.
TTCAGAAATCCTTTTATAACGTTAAAACTTTCGACCTCCGCCAAATTGGCTTGCAAATACCCACCAATTTCGGTAGCTGTTGCTTCGGGCGACTTGCGCGAAACTTTTGTGAATGGGAATACAACCAGTGTAATATCGCCGGCAAATTCCTTTCTTGTATTTTGAAGTTGGATTTGGGCAGGAGTTGCGTCCAATTGATAAAGGGCTTTTACTGCTTCTTTGGTTTTCCCTATTAAAATTTGCTCTATCATCATTAAAAATTTGAGGTGCAAAAGTACTCTTTTTTAGGTGAAAATTGTTCAATATAAGTCCCGGGATAGAAGTCAAACTCATGCAAATCCTTATTGCCACTGACTTGAATAATCGTAAAAAAATTGGAAGTATTTTTTAACCTGCTACCAAATAACTAAAAAGCAACATGTGTTTATTAACAAGGGTTTAAGAAGTTTATAAAAAATTTTGCCAGCAAGTTTAAACCTCTATCTTTGCAGCGAAAATCAGATTTCAATCCAACCAAAACATAAGTTAAACAATAAACAATCCTTTATGCAACGTAACGTAATTATTATCGGAGCTGCAGGGCGCGACTTTCACAATTTCAACACATTTTTCAGGGGAAAAGCTGAGTACAATGTTGTTGCTTTTACAGCCGCCCAAATTCCTGACATTGATGGCCGAAAGTATCCTAAAGAACTGGCCGGTGCTGATCTTTACCCAGATGGGATCCCCATTTTTGCTGAAGAAGATTTGCCAAAACTAATCAAAGAATTAAATGTGGTTGATTGCGTTTTCGCCTACAGCGATGTTCCTTACCCAAGGGTAATGAATGTAAGTGCTTTGGTTAATGCATGTGGTGCTAATTTTATCCTCCTCGGCCCAGGCGAAACCATGTTAAAAAGCACAAAACCTGTAATTGCAGTTGGTGCTACCCGCACAGGTTGCGGTAAAAGCCAAACTTCGCGCCGCATCATCGAAATACTGATGGCTAAAGGCCTGAAAGTTGTTGCCGTTCGCCACCCAATGCCTTATGGCGACTTAAACGAGCAGCGTGTTCAGCGTTTTGCTACAGTTGAAGATTTGAAAAAACACAAATGCACCATCGAAGAAATGGAAGAATACGAACCACATGTTGTTCGTGGAAACGTTATTTATGCTGGTGTTGATTACCTCGATATTCTCCGCGCTGCCGAAAAAGATCCTGATGGTTGCGATGTGGTTTTGTGGGATGGCGGAAACAACGATTTCCCATTCTATAAACCTGACCTTACCGTTTGTGTTGCCGACCCACACCGCCCAGGCGCAGAGGTTGGATATTATCCTGGTGAAGTTGTAGCCCGTATTGCCGATGCAATTGTTATCAATAAAATCGATTCCGCCGATATAGCAAACATTCAGATTGTACGGAACAATATTGCAAAAATCAACCCCAATGCTTTGGTTATTGATGGAGCTTCGCCGCTTACTGTTGACAAACCAGAACTTATCCGTGGAAAACGTGTATTGGTTGTAGAAGATGGGCCAACACTCACACACGGCGAAATGAAAATTGGTGCCGGTACAGTTGCTGCCAATAAATTTGGTGCAGCCGAATTGGTTGACCCACGCCCTTATGCAGTTGGAAAATTGGCCGAAACCTTTAAAATTTATCCAAATATCGGAACCTTGCTTCCAGCAATGGGATATGGCGAAGAGCAAACCCGCGATTTAGAATTAACAATCGAAAACACTCCTTGCGATGCTGTGGTAATAGCAACTCCAATCGATTTGAACCGCATTGTTAAAATCAACAAACCTTGTGTTAAAGTTGGTTACGACCTTCAGGAAATAGGAAAACCAGACCTGACAGGCATTCTCGATGAGTTTGTGGCCAAGCATAACCTCGTTAAATAGCATTACTTTTAAAAAAGCGGCCAGCAGTGGCCGCTTTTTTTATGACAAAGTATTAACAAACGCACTATGCCTACCGTTGATATTTTGTAATTTTAGAACCTCAAATAAAACAACAATACAATGAAAGACAAAAACCTGGTTTCGATAACCGATTTCAACAAGGAACAATACTTGGAAATATTGGAAATCGCCGCTGATTTCGAAAAAAACCCCAACCAGAAACTACTGAACGACCATGTGGTCGCTTCACTTTTTTTTGAACCATCAACACGCACACGCCTGAGTTTCGAAACGGCAGCAAACCGTTTGGGGGCAAGGGTTATAGGTTTTAGCGACAGCGGCTCCACGAGCGTAAAAAAAGGCGAATCCCTGAAGGATACCATTATAATGGTTAGCGGTTATGCCGATATTATAGTAATGCGCCACCCACGTGAGGGCGCAGCGCGCTGGGCAAGCGAAGTTTCCTCCGTGCCGGTAATCAATGCAGGCGACGGTGCAAACCAGCATCCCACACAATGCTTACTAGATATGTACAGCATCATGCAAACACAGGGCAGTTTGGAAAACCTCAACATAGCGTTTATCGGTGACTTAAAATACGGGCGCACCGTACATTCGCTTGTTCAGGCCATGTGCAATTTCAATGCAACTTTCCATTTGGTGTCGCCA
>CAJAXK010000273.1 GCA_903946925.1 uncultured Bacteroidales bacterium
GCGCTTATTGGTGGTGCTAAATCAGGTAAAACCACCACAGCCGAGGCAATGCTTTTTGAAGGTGGGCTGTTAACCCGCCGCGGGACAATTGAAGATAAAAATACCGTTTCCGATTATCGCGAGATAGAGCTGGAAAGGCAAAATTCGGTTTGCTCCACCCTTATGTATGTTGAATACAAAGGCAAAAAAATCAACTTTATAGATACACCTGGTTTTGATGATTTTATTGGCGAAGTTGTTGCTGCACTTAGGATTGCCGATACAGCCGTAATGCTTGTCAATGCACAGAACGGGGTTGAGGTTGGGACCGAAATTACATGGAGGCAAACCAACAAAAACCAAACCCCCGTAATTTTTGCCGTAAACCAGTTAGAACACGAAAAGGCTAATTTCGAGGAAACTACCCGTCAGTTGAAATCGCAATTTGGTGGCAATGTTACTTTGATGCAATATCCTGTAAACGAAGGGCTTGGATTTAATGCCATCATCGATCTTTTGCAGATGAAAATGCTGAAATATTCAGATGCCGGGAAAGTGGAAGTCCTCGATATTCCTGCCGGTGAAATGGCAAAAGCCGAAAACCTACAAGGTGTACTTATCGAAAAAGCTGCCGAAAGCGATGAGTCGTTGATGGAAGCATTTTTCGAAGCGGGCACACTAACAGAGGAACAACTTGAGAAAGGCCTGAAAGCAGGGATTATTTCCCGTGGCTTGTACCCTGTTTTTTGTATTTCGGCAAAACAAAACAAAGGCGTTGGCCGTTTGATGGAATTCATCTGCTCCTCGGTACCTGCACCAAACGAAATGCCAGCTATACTCACCACTTCGGGAAAAGAGTTGAAATGCAATTCGGCAGATCCAACCTCACTTCAGATTGTGAAAGTATCGGTTGAAGAGCACCTTGGTGAAATCGCTTTCTTTAAAGTGTATGGCGGCGAAGTTTCCGAAGCCATGGATCTTATCAACAGCACAAACTCAGGTAAAGAACGTGTATCGCAATTGTTACTGATTGCGGGTAAAAAACGCGAAAAAGTTGAAAGGATTTGTGCCGGCGATATTGGCGCAACCATCAAACTGAAAAATACCCGCACAGGCGACACGCTCAATTCAGCTAAAAATGCCGATGATGTGATTGTCCCAATCCAATTCCCATCGCCAAAAATAAGCATGGCCATCAAGCCAAAAAATTCAAGCGACGACGAAAAACTGGGTGCACGCCTCAACGAAATGCACAAAGTGGATCAAACACTATTGATCGAATATTCGAAGGAACTAAAGCAAATTATCATTAAAGGCCAGGGCGAACTTCACTTGAACATTGCCAAATGGTACCTTGAGCATTTGGATAAAATCCCAGTTGATTACATTGCACCAAAAATCCCATACCGCGAAACCATTACCAAATCGGCAAAAGCTATGTACCGCCACAAAAAACAATCGGGCGGTGCCGGTCAGTTTGGTGAAGTACACATGCTGATAGAGCCTTACACAGAAGGCATGAAGTTCCAGAGCGAATTTCCGGTTCGTGGCACCGATGAGCAATCGCTGCCTTGGGGCGGGAAATTGGTTTACAATAACTGTATCGTTGGAGGTGCCATTGATGCCCGCTTTATGCCCGCTATCCTGAAAGGGATAATGGAAAAAATTGAAGAAGGCCCGCTTACAGGTTCGTATGCACGCGATATTGTGGTGAATGTTTATGATGGTAAAATGCACCCGGTCGATTCAAACGAATTGGCTTTTAAACTTGCCGGACGCCATGCTTTCAGGGAAGCTTTTAAAAATGCTGGACCTAAAATCCTTGAGCCGATTTACGACATAGAAGTTATTGTTCCTGCCGAGCGCATGGGCGATATTATGACCGATTTGCAAGGCCGTCGTGCCATCATCATGGGTATGGACAGCGAAGGAAGCTACCAGAAAATTAAAGCAAAGGTGCCGTTAGCCGAAATGAACCGTTACTCTACAGCACTTAGCTCACTTACATCTGGAAGTGGTACATATTCCCTTGCATTTGGCGAGTACGCACAGGTTCCACCAGATGTTCAAAACGCATTGCTCAAAGCTTACGAAGAGCAGGAAAAAGAAGAAGAATAAATCAAAAACAAAATTGTGCTCATTGCAAAAAACCCTGGCTTTTTACCGGGGTTTTTTGTTTTTTCGTGAAAATGCTTAAGATTATCCGAATTTTCGAGAGTGAAAAACTGTCAGTATTTTCAGGAATATCAAACTTTAAACTCCTGTTATTGTTTTTAACCCTTAATGAAACCATATATGAAGAAATTAGTTTTTAATGCCATTTTGCTTTTGATGGTCACTTCCGGCTGCCATGCCGGAAACCATGCGGATGTTAACAACGGTATCAGTGCTTCGAAAATCATTAAGAGTATTGACAAAGGCAAACCCATTGTTATTGAAGGCATGATTATTACCGACGACCTTGATTTTACAAAAGTTGAGAGCTATACCATATTCAGCACCAGCCACCGGATTGCGGAAATTGGTGTGCCTGTTACTTTCCTGAAATGTATTTTTCTTGGCAAAGTAAAAACCAATGGTACAATCGGCAATTCGGCAATCACAACCCATTTTAAGAGTAACCTCACTTTCGAAGGCTGCGATTTTCGGGCAGAAGTTGACTTTGCAAATGCCACAATTGACGGTATGGCCAATTTTACCGGAACCGTTTTCAGGGAAAATGCGGTTTTCAACAATAGTACGTTTAATGGACGTAAAACCTATTTTACGTCTTTTTCGTCCGAAAAATTGTTCAGTATGCAGGAAGCTTATGTCGGTGGTTCAATAGATTTTTTCAAAGGCAAATGCAAAGGGAAAACTTCGTTTCAAAGTACTGATGTTGCAGGTATTGCACAGTTCAGCAATATAGAATGTGATGGCAAGGTTGATTTTTCGCTCGCTACATTCCGCAGTCAGGTTTTGTTTACGTATGCAAAGTTTAACAACGAGTTCAGGATGTCGGATGCACGTTGCGATGGGAATTGCGAAATGGTGAGTGTAGTTTTTGAAAACAAAGCCTGGATTTGCAACAGCATGTTCAATGGCAAAGTGAAATTCAGCAACAGCGAGGCAAAAAGTGCTTTCGATATAAGCGGATCCATATTTTCGAAAGGGAAGCCTGATTTGGATGGTTTAAAGTTAAATATAGACGAAAAGTTGGTTACACAAGGGACAAAATTTGCTACTTTCAGCAATGAGTAAAATATTGTAAACAGTACAGAGTTACTTTAATTCAAGATCAAACAACTATGAAAACCAGACCTAAAAGTTTTTTCCGCAATGGTATTTTAGTTTTCGCCATTGCCCTTCTTCCAATTTCATTAACGCTAAACAGTTGTACAAAAGAAGAAATTGGTGATATTTTGACCGATATTATCGTTCAATCCATGGCAAGCTGGGATGCAGAAAACGAAAAATTAGATGAAATTCCACAGGATTTGGACATTAACGATAATACCGGAGGCATTCCTTCGAGTGTTGATCTATCGTCAAAATTCCCTCCAATCGGCGACCAGGGAAGTTATGGCACCTGTGTGGCCTGGGCGGTGGGATACAACCTCAAAACTGCCCTCAACGGGATTGATAACCAATGGTCGGCAAGCCAACTTGGCCAAACCCAGAACCAAACAAGCCCAAAGGATTTGTATTGGTCAATCCCTGCTTCGGCTAAAGGAAGCGACTGCAACGGCACACAATTCGAATCGGCCATGGATGCGCTTATTTCGCGTGGCGGAGCTTCATTGGCTACTGTTCCTTACGCAAATCTGGGCAACTGCAGCCAAACCCCGCCCCAGGATTGGACGCAGGATGCCAGCGACAACAAATTGGTAAACTACCGCAAGATTGCTGATGTTAGCAACGCAGCTTCCATGACAATTAGCAATTTTAAATCCTACCTCGCCGAAGGCCGCCCGATTGCTTTTGGTGCCAGGCTCGGCGACCGTTTTATGCGTTGGAACAGCGATGCGGTTATAGACAACGACACATACCTGAACCCGGGAATGCAACATGCCTATCATGCTATGGTTCTTGCAGGTTACGATGATTCCAAAGGTGCTTTTAAGGTGATAAATTCATGGGGAAAAACCTGGGGAAACAACGGTACTATTTGGGTAGATTATGATTTTTTTGTTCAAAGTTTCTGCTTTGCTGCCTTTGTGGCCCAAAACAAAAGCGATGTAAATATTTCGGGAAACCAGGTTGGCTCAGGCGATATAATTACCGGATTGGATTTGCTCGCATGGAACCTTGTTGACGAGGACAACCCAACTTCTACCGACCAACTCGACAGGGAAATCACCTACAATGTATTCAATTCGGGCTCGCAAACCGTTAAAGCCACTTCGCGATGGAGCATACTTTATATGTATTATAATGCTTACGATGCCAACGATTACGGGATTCTGATCCACGATTATTATACCGATGAATTTAGTACCGTGCCAGGTGCTAACGATATTTGGCCTGCTGGTTATGGCCTTGCCGGAAGCTGGTGGAATTATATTGACGTGCCTTCGGGAAAAAGTGTTGCTGCTTCCTTGTATAGCCAACCCGATGCCGATTTCCTGTTTTACTATTCCATGCCCAATACACTTACAGGCAAATACTATCTGGTACTTGTAGCCGATGGTTTCAACGATTTGGCTGAAGCCAACGAAGACAACAACTACTATTTTTACAGTCAGGCTGATGGAAAGCCCTTCACTTTCGCCAATGGGGTCATTCAAAATGGCAAGAAAGCGTTCAAAAATGCTATAGTAAAAAAAGAGCCCAAACCGTTCGCAAATACCGTAAACCAAAGTTTGGTGAGCAATACCAATTTGAACACCTATTCATCTTCCGAAATTATGAAACTGATACAGCACCGCAAGAAAACCGGCGAGTTACAGCAAAAAGTCAATAAGTTCAAATCCGGCATAAGCAAAAGCAGCCAACTCAAACGATCTTTGGTTTATTGAGAGCATCCAGGTGTAACAGGATGAGGCAGA
>CAJAXK010000274.1 GCA_903946925.1 uncultured Bacteroidales bacterium
ATTCGAGGTTTTAGGGACTGGCCTTATAGAAATTTTACGCAGATGTAGCCGAAGGTAAAAGGCGCGGGCATGTGCGTAGCAAAACACAGCTTCACCAACTTTCAAGCCATGGCACCTAACTTTCAAGCCTTGTTTTTCTGGTGTTTACCGAGGTGTACAGATGTGTAAAATTTATATAAAGCCTTGACTTTTTCGTTCTTTTGTGTCAAGACAAAAGGACAATGAAAAATAAATCTTGTAGCAAATGTTTGTTAAATAGCACCTCAAAATAAGAATTAGCGAAATCATCAAAATATTATTAGTCAACTTTAATAAACTTCCCCGAAACTTTGTACTGAAGCGTGCCTAACTGATAGATGTAAACCCCCGGATTTAAGGTTTCGACATTTATGCTTACATTACATTCTTCATCCTTTTCGGAAAACACGTGTGTTGACATCTCCCTTTTACCGGTGAGATTATAAATCCCGAGTGTAACCATACTTTCTATGGTACTGCGAAATTGTATTGAAAGCAATGTTTTTACAGGGTTTGGGAACAAAACAGGCTTAATTTCGAAGCCCTTTTCGCGGTTATAAACAGAGGAATATTTAGGGTTGAATTCAATGGCACCTATATCAGGTAAAATGCCATAAACCCTTGGATTGCGAAATGCGTCAATATCAATCCCTTTCAAGTCGTTGTATCCTGCATCAATTAATGGCGAATGTTCCGTTAATGCAAATCCTGAAGGCTCAAACCCAACACTGTCGGTATTGCGCGAAAAATAGTTGTTGCTAACAAGCACATCCGAAGTACTGTCGGGAAGCATAACATACGAATCAATACCTTTAAAGCTTGTATGCAAATGTTCGTAATAGTCGTATGTACCTGGGTTTATTATTATATTCGACGAAATAACGCTGCCTTTGCTCAATGTGCTTACAAAACGTATCCCATCCGATTTTGGGTTAATAATGTTGTTGTGCATAATGTAAAATGACGAATCGGCTTCCACTGAAATGTCGGTAACATAAATCCCATATTTCATCAATGACGTGTCGAGTGGATAATAAGTGAGGCCCGCGTCAACAATAATATTGTTGAAAATCCTTGAACCTCCTAAACCGTGGCTTTCGATGCCGCCGCCTTTCCCCTGACTGATTACATTATTATAACAATCGCATTTTGAACCTCCACCAAGTATTATCCCCGACATTTGGGCAAAGGTTCCCCGCTGGCTATCGAACATGATTAAATTATCATAAATCTGGCAGTCTTTAGATGCCGAGCTTACCTGAATGCCATCCCAACCCGTGTATTTGATGATATTATTGTAAATCCTCACCCCATCTAACAAACTGGGCAGTAGCAGTGTATCCTTATCGGCACATCGTACATTCTGGCCAAAGTACTTAGTGCTTCCCACATACATACCTTCATCGCCCACGTTGGCAATATAGTTGTCGTGGATCAGCGTATTGTACTGAGTAAAATTACCCCGTGTTGATGTAAACGAACAGTCGGGATCTGTTTTAGCATATATTCCTCCAATAGAAGTGTTTTCGATTGATATGTGGTCGATTTCAAAATCGGAGCTTAAATCATTAATTCCAATTCCAGCACCATTATGTACACCGCTAATTTTAATCCCATAAAACTCTGTTTCGCTTCCACTGCCAGTTAACCGCACAAACCGGCAGTTTTGGATCGAAATGCCAAAATAGTGTTCGGTATGTATGTTAACAACCCCATCCTTGTTCATAAAAACAATTGGGTTTTCTTTACTGCCCAAAAAATTACCGATTAGCAAATAATTGCGGTTGCCCGGAACAAAAAAGATTGTATCGCCCGGCTTAACCTTATTGAAAGGGGAGGCCAAAGCATCAACAAAAGTTACAAGGGTATCAACGGTAAAATTTCCGGGATTCGCGTACAGTTTTGGGGTGCAAGCAAATCCGGCTGCCAAAACCAGCAACCATACATAATTCAACTTCATAAAACCTATATTTCCCAACAACAAAACCTTATTGTAAAACTTACTTGCTTATTGGCAAACCCGACCGCCCGAATAGATGCACCTGCCCAGAGCCTGCCAGCACAAATGTATATAAATATTCCGAATGTTTTAACGGACACGGATTGCAGGGTATGTTAGAGGGTTTATTGCCGACAGGTGTTTTTCGTCTAACCTTGTAAACCAATGCCAATATTTGGTTTCCCTGTCATTTTTATTTCGCTTTCTTATCTTTCTATGCCTGATAGTTGTAGGTGTTTTCTGTTTTTGTATCAATGCAGTGCCTAAGGCATTGTAACGAAATAACTTGTTTATTTTAATTCGAAGTTGTATCTTTGGCGAATGAAAGATACAGAATTAATATCAAAGCGACACAAGATTCTATCTCCATTTCTGGATGAGAAGTCTCGTCGACTAATGATTGC
>CAJAXK010000275.1 GCA_903946925.1 uncultured Bacteroidales bacterium
AAATTGATTCTGTTTTTGTTTACAAAAACTTTGACCAATGCGGAACTACAGCAAACTTGTGGCAAAACCACAGGGTTTTAGACTCATTGAAGTACGCGAAAAGAAAGTTTAGTCAGGAAGACATAAAGAATTTGGATGACATGCTGAAACTTTTTAAAACAAAAAGGCTTCTCCAGCAAAAATATGGTGGGGAAATTTGTTATCTGATTATTTACCGGAATGGCATTGGAAAGAGGTTTGTTGCTTATATTTCGCAGGACTTTTGTACACTTGATGATTTGGATTCAATGAAACGTTGGAAAACCAAAAGCCCGAAACAAGCCGAACAATTTTATGAACTGATAAATAAAAACTGGCGGCAATAATTAGAAATTTGGGTGAGGCGCAGTGCAAAAGGATTATTCCCGGTTGAACTGCATACCTGCTAAGTAGTGGCAACTTAACTCGATTGTAAAATGGGTGAAGCCTAAAACCAACCTCTATTAATACCATCATCAGCCAGGCTATTATATAAACCCGATGTAACCCAAAAACAAGAAAAACATGTCAATCTTCCTGATACTGATACTGCCTGTGTTGCTTTTAATAGTGCCCATAGCAATACAAGTGGAGGTTGGCAAAAAGGCACTGAACCAGAAAAAGGTTCTGAAATACATAGTGGTTTCGGGCAGTACGCTATTGCTCGAAGTATTGATGGCTTCTTTAGGGCTTGTTATCTCTTTAAAAGGCCAACAGATGAAAGGCGTGCAGGGCCTGTCGCCGGGCGTTATAGGGTTTGGGGTTCTAGGTATTGCCATACTTGTGGTTGTGATTATTGCCCAATTGGTTTCAAAGAGATAAACAGGGAAGAAATAGAAAATTAAAAGAAATCACCCGCAATGAAGTACATTCTGGTCTTAGTTTTTATGTTGGTTTTTGGTTTCAGGTCAAAAGCCTCTTCGGTTACTGTTAGCGGAAATCTAAGTGGTACATGGTCAGCCGATACCGTGCTGGTAGAAGGCAACCTGCTTGTGCCTGCCGGCGAATTGCTGCTGATTCCGGCAGGTACACTTGTGCAGTTTCAATCGTATTACCGTATTGATGTGCAAGGTAGGATACTGGCGCAAGGGGCAATGGGCGATACAATAATTTTTACTGTGCGCGATACCTCCAATTTTAATGCACAGGAACAAGGCCGCGGAGGTTGGTCGGGAATTAGGTTCGGGCAAATAGCCACAAATCAGGATTCTTCTGTGTTCTCGTTTTGCAGGTTCGAGTTCGGCAAAGCCACCGAAGATTCAACTAATTGTTACGGCGGCGCAATATACGCACACGATTTTGGGAAACTGAGGTTCGACAATTGTTTGTTTTTTCATAATTATTCGTTTTTTAATGGTGGGGCTGTTTATCTGAACAACTCCGGCGCAAGGATTGAAAAGTGCAGTTTCGTTAGCAATTATTCGGGCAATACAGGCACAGTTTATGGTTACGGCGGTGGAATCTGTTCCATGAACAGCGCGCCAATAGTAAGAAACAATCAATTTTATAAAAACTCTTCCACGGGGGTTGGTGGGGCAGTATCGTTCGATAACAGCGATCCTGTATTCGAAAACAATATCATGCAGCTCAACTACAGTGCATTGGGCGGTGCTTTAGGGATTCTCCGCTCAACTCCTGCCCAAGCATTAAGCAACAACCTGATAACCCATAACGCTGCCTTGTTTTTTGGTGGCGGAATTTGTTGTATCCGTTCATTCCCTGTGTTTTCGAATATCACCATTTCGAACAATGATGCTGCCTATGCCGGGGGATTCTACTGCAACGATTCAGCAGCACCAAGCATGTACAATTCCATAATCTGGGGAAATACAGGGTTTGGGAGCAGTGTGTATATTTGGGATGTGTTTTCGGCACCCAACTTTTACTATTGTGATATTGAAGGCGATACAACAGGTTTCGAGGGGAGTGGTGCCCATCAGGGTTACCATGGGCAATATCAGTACAACCTAAACGAAAACCCAGATTTTATTGGAAGTGGGTTGTTCCCATTCCAGCTTTTGGCAAGCTCAGCCTGTATTGATGCAGGCACTCCGGATGCCAACTTCTTGAACCTGCCCAATGTTGACCTTGCCGGTGCCCAACGCATCGAAAACAGCCGTATTGATTTAGGTGCATACGAATTCAATGGGACAACAGCCATAAAACATTTTAACAAGGAATCAGAATCCCTTGAGATTTATCCTAATCCATTTAAGCAATCGGTTACTGTGGTTTTACCTGTTTCTGCTGGCCCAACTACCGAAATTGTTATTTTGGATATGCAAGGAAATCCCATTAGGAAAATGGTATTGGAGACAAAAGAACCAACTTTTACATGGAACGGTTGCAACGAAGCCAATGTTCCTGTTGCAAAAGGGGTTTACTTTCTTTTAATAAAAACAAATAGTAAAACGTATTTTGGGAAAGTGATAAAGTAGGGGGGGGAAGTATCTACATTTTTAAAAATATAGAATGAAAAAAGAAAAATCATTTTAACTGTTTCACTTTGTTGACAAGCTTTTTCATAGTTTTACACATACAAATGAGTACAAAGTTTGGAATCATAAGAATATGATTATCATCGGTATATTCCGATATTGCCTTTTCAGAACATCATTTATCTGTAAAACTAAAATGAAGAAGTCAGCTTTTCTGCTACTAATCCTACTAATAATCCTGTCAATATCAGGCTTTGCACAAAGCAAAGTGCAAATAGATACCCTTCTGGCTATCTCGAAAAAGAAAGCAAGCGAACATATTTTAAAAAAGAACGAGGCTATTGAGTGGGCCAAACGGAATGGCATTCCGGTAAGGACAGTAAAAGATGGCTCTATAACCGAAATCCAGTTTATTGATGAATTCGGTATCCCCAGGTATTATATTACCGATAACAGGAATGCGGCTGCCACAATTTCAACCAGGTATGTAAATCCCGGTGGGTCTGCTGGTTTAAACTTGACTGGCGCAGGGATAACAGTCCGGGAATGGGATGGCGGAAGTGTAAAAGCTACCCACACCGAATTTGGTGGCAGGGCAACCGTTGTTGATAACGCTGATATTGAACCACATGCCACCCATGTTGCAGGCATAATAATGGGTGCTGGAATACGCTGGAACGCCAGGGGAATGGCTTATCAGGCAAACCTGCGATCCTTTGATTGGAATTCTGATGAATCGGAAATGGCTTCCGAAGCTGCCGCCGGAGCATTGATAAGCAACCATTCGTATGGTATAAAACATGGGTGGTCGGAAGGAACATGGTATGGGGTACCAAGTATCAGTACACAAGAGGATTATTCGTTTGGTTTTTACAACGACAAACCCCAAGGCTGGGATTTGATTGCCAGGAACGCACCCTATTTCCTGATTTGCAAGGCTGCAGGAAACGACCGGGGCGAATCAGGAACAGGTTATCCCGCCGATGGGCCTTATGATTGCATCAGTGATTTTGGTGTAGCAAAAAATGTTATGACGATAGGTGCAGTTGACGATATTACCAGTGGATATACTACTTCAGGTAGCGTTGCCCAGGTACAGGCGTATTTCAGTTCGTGGGGACCGGTGGATGATGGCCGGATTAAACCTGATATTGTCGCCAATGGTGTTGCTTTATATTCGGCAAGCAGCTCGCTAACCGGTTCAGCAACTTATGAGGAAAAAACCGGAACTTCGATGGCAAGCCCATCGGTGGCAGGTTCGCTGGCATTGTTGCAGCAACACAGTTTTTCGCTTACCGGAAGTTATATGTTGGCAGCAACCCTAAAAGCACTCGCTATACATACTGCCGATGAGGCTGGCTCCAATATCGGGCCTGATTACATGTTCGGCTGGGGTTTGATGAACACAAAAAATGCCGCACAAAAAATTACTGCCGACCAGTCGTATGATGTTATCAGCGAACAAACCATATACAACGGAGAATATTTTACAAGGGATGTAGTAGCTTTAGGAACCGAACCCATTAAAGTAACCATAGTTTGGACCGATCCTCCCGGAACGCCGCCTGCCACTTCACTCGACCCGATTACCCCAATGCTGGTAAATGACCTGGACCTGAAATTAACGCGTTTGGCTTCAACCTATTATCCATGGAAATTGGACAGGGACAACCCCACTTTTGCTGCTACAAATTTTTCGGAAAACAATGTTGATAATGTAGAAGTGGTTTATATCCCTAATCCAGTTCAAGGTGCTACTTACACCATTATTGTTGACCATGACGGGGTTTTGCAGGATGGAAGCCAGAATTTTTCGATAATTATCAGTGGTGTATTGCCAACCATCCATCCGATTATTGATTTTTCAGCAAGTAATACAAACCCGACTATCAATACCCAGGTCGTTTTTACCGATAACTCCATAAATATACCTACCTCCTGGAATTGGAGTTTTACTCCAGCCACAGTAACATTCTTGTCAGGAAGTACTTCGGCATCGAAAAACCCACAGGTAAAGTTTACTGCTCCAGGGCTTTATACTGTGACTTTAAAAGCCTATAATGCATTTGGTTCCGATTCGGTAAGCCGTATTGATTATATAAATGTGAGCAATTGTGTGTATAACACGCTTCCGTTTACCGAAAATTTCACCGATGCAACTTTGCCTCCGTGTTGGTCCATTACCAATAACATCGGTAGCAACCAGGTTTGGCAATTTGGTACAATATCTCCCGGCTATCCTAATCCTTCGCTAACAGGCAACTATGCATATTTGAACAGTTATGCTTACGGTACAGGGAATTCCCAAAATACAGATTTGATCACGCCTTGTTTAGACCTTTCGGCTTATTCCACTGTTAACCTGCAATTTACTTATTATAACAAATACCAAACAAGTAATTCAGGTAAACTGTATTATAGTCTGAACAATGGGATA
>CAJAXK010000276.1 GCA_903946925.1 uncultured Bacteroidales bacterium
GAAGTTTCAAATTCGGCACCGGCGGAGTTGAATTCGGTGTTTATGGTTTTGCCAAACTCTTCGTTCTGTTCGGAAATATAGCTGTAAAAACCGGTTACGGTAAAGGCAATTTTAGGCGAATTGTATTTCAACCCTAACTCAGCCTGGCTAACCTTATCAGCATCAAGGCCTTCGATGGTGCCGCCTGCCGGGGTAAGGAAGGAGGAATAGAGCAACCTATCGGCATTGGCCCTGCCCCCATTACTGTAGCGGGCGTAAACGGCTTTGGAATTGTCAATCTTAAGATTGGCACCAACAGAGTATGAAACATAGCTAAAGTCATAATTTACAGGTTTAGCCTCCGAAGTATTTAAAACTGTAACACTTTCTTCCACAGGTGAAATGGCACCATCGTTGTTTACGTCAATAGCGGCTTGTTTGTTGCCGAGGTAATATCCAGTGGCATCACCAAAATCGTATCTGATACTGGCATCAACGTTGATCAAATCGGTAAGTTCAACTCCTACGTTGGCATAAGGGGCATCAATTGTATAGTTCATATCGTAACCGCGTGTGCAGCAGTTTCCCCATGCAGGTATACCATGGGCTGTAAGACCGCCTTCGCTATAAAAGGAACTGTCGCCGCTTGCAATATTTATCAGGCGTGGTTGACTTTGAACATCGGTGGTATAGGTTTGCCATAGCCAAGTCATATTAATCCGCTGATTTGCTTTATAATACCCGGCGGTAAGGTTAACTTTATTGAATTTCTTTGTCAGGGAAAAATCGTTGGTAAAATTGTCGAGACTATTGATTTGGACATCAAAAGTGGCGATTTTCATTAACAACCCGTTTCCGTTCAGGTTTGCTAACTCGGTGGCCGTTAAAGCCTTGCCTGCATTTTCGCCATAAGCGTAACTGGCAGTGTAATTTTCGCCTCCAATACTTTGGGCTAAAGCATCAGCTTTCATAATTTGAACAGGGAATGGGGCATTGAACGATCCTGAATTGAATGCTTTTCTGCCTTTGTTGGTAATTTTCCATCCTTCGCCCAAATCGAATGAAAATTCGGTGCCAAATGCATTTGAAATTGGGTGCATGCCATCGGCCATATTAGTTGTGCGGCTGTTGCCGTTGCCATCAACGCTTAATATATGTAAAAACTCAGGACTTTGCAGCGCAGCATTTTTTGCATCAAAACCAGGGATGGATTCAAAATTAGGATCTGTACCAGTTCCTGAAGCCATAACCGGCATAGGCATATACGAAATTGCCTTGTCGTCGAGGTGTTTGAAATAAACACGTACATACCCTTTTTTAAACTCTTTTGTAAGGTTGGCTTTTACCTGACCACCATAATTGGCGGTGTAGCCGGCATCGCGTGGTCCATTGCCAGTGCGGAAAAACCCGCCCAAGTGAAAACGCCATCCATTGGCTATAGGCGCACCGTATTCAAAGTCAGTCCTTAAATTTTTATAATCGAGGCCAAAAGTGGTTCCAATTGTGCCACCTTCAACAGCTCCGTTTTTGCTTATAAAGTTGATGATACCGGCAGGTGAGTTGCTGGCAAATGTAGAAGCCGAACCTCCGCGTATGGCTTCGATGCGCGAAATGGTTTGATCCGAACGTAAAAATATATCTGCGTTGCCAAAAGCTATATCGCCGAATTGCATCACGGGCAAGCCATCTTCGTGCAATTGTAAAAACTTGGCTCCGCCTGTCGAGATTGGGATACCACGTACTGAAATGTTGGCGTTACCTTCGCCACCGGTTGATTCGGAATGTACACCGGGTATGGATTTGAAGATTTCTGCTGTGGTTACCGCGCCTAACCTTTCGATAGATTTAGGCTTTATGCTCGTGATGGCCACACTCGATTCCAGGGCCGATTTGTTGTTAACCACACCTGTAACAACAAATTCGCTCAGGTTCATGGCATCCTGAACCAAGGTTACCTCCAAAGTTTTTTGCCCTTTTACAGCTATTTCCTGTGAAGAATAGCCAATAAAAGTAAAAACAAGCACTGTGTTTTGATTGGGTACAGTTAATGAGAATTTACCGTTCACATCTGTAATTGCCCCGTCGGTAGTTCCCTTTATCTGCACGCTTACGCCGGGAAGTGTGCCTGTGTTATCCTTAACGGTACCGGTTAGCATTTCCTGGGCAAAAACATTCCCTGTGCCCAGCAGCAAGAAGAAAAGAATGCAAATGATTGGTAGTAGGTTTTTTTTCATAAATGATGAGGTTAAGTAGGTTTGTAAATAATTTGATTACAAAGAAATGTTAAGTTTTTTGATTTTAAAAGACTGAAAACCAATATAATAAAAAATTCTAACCCCAAACGTTCCCACAAACGTTTGTGGTTCATAACTTTCAGAAAAGAATTTTTGATGGGAATTGAATTGTGATATGATTTTTAAGGTAAAGAAGTCCAAAAAACGAAGTATCTTTCTAAATGATTTGATTTTTCAAAATACAACTATTTAAAATAGAATTAGTTATCATTATAATAAGTATTTGTATTAGGGAAATTGGTTTAACGGTTTATTTCGGCTACCAACAAATTTTGTTACCCACCATAATTGCCGATAATACCCAAAAACGGAAATTAACTATCATTTTTGAGGAAGGCTAAAATTAATTTCTAAAATACTTACCGATTTTTTTAATTTTACCGTAGGTTGTGTTGGGGCTTAATAAAAACAGAAAATGAATATCTACTTGTAAATCAACATTTTGCTTATGAGGGTAAATGCAATTAAACTGAAAGATATTGCCAAGGCACTTGGTATTTCCATTTCAACGGTAAGCCGGGCGTTAAAAGACCATCCTGATGTGAAACCCGAAACCATTAAAGCAGCAAAGGAGTTAGCCGAATTTTTGCATTATAAACCCGACACCAACGCACTTTCACTACGCAACCGGAAAAGCAAGATAATAGGCTACATCACACCTGAAATATCCTCCTTCTTTTTCCCGTCGGTGTTGAAAGGGATTGAAGAAATTACGGATAAGAAAGGTTACAGCGTTATGATACTTCAATCAAACGAATCGTGCGAAAAAGAAGTGGATTGCACCGAAACCCTGTTGGCCAACAATGTGGATGGCCTGATTATTTCGGTTACAAAAGAAACCAAGCTTTTCCATCATTTTGTATTGGCAAAATCTGAAGGCGTACCAATCGTTTTTATTGATAAAGTTCCGAATGATTACGAAGCAGATAAAATTTCGGTGGATGGCGAGGACGGGACTTTTAAAGCAGTTGAATATCTGATAAATAAAGGATACAAACGAATTGCAATCGGTTTGGGTAATCCTAATATTTCCATTTCCAAAAACCGTCTTTCGGGTTATTTAAGGGCATTAAACAAATATAGTATTACTGTAAATCAGGAATATATATATTATAGTAACAATACCGACGAAGCTGAGTTGCTTACACATCAACTGCTCGAATTGCCATCGCCTCCCGATGCGATTTTTTCAATTAGCGACCAAGTGGTAGCCGGTGTAATGATTGCCATAAATAAAAAAAACCTAAAAATACCCGAACAGATAGCCGTTGCGAGTTTTAGCGATGAACCATTTTGTTACATGTTCAACCCACCCTTAACTACGGTTACACCTTTAGGTTATGAATTGGGCAAGGAATGTGCCCAACTTTTAATAGAAAGGATCGAAAGCAATACGACCAATTATATTCCAGTGGTTAAAAAGTTAAAAACCGAATTAATAATCAGGAAATCAACTTAGGTGTTGTTCTTTAAAAGTGCCGAAATTGCGGGTTTAAAGAGAAAACATTTTGGTTTTAACGAAGGCTAACACAATTGGATAGAAACAAATATATAAACAGGAAAGCTTTTCTGCGGATAATTACTTTTGGCACAGCTACTGCATTTGTTGCGCTTTGGGCCAATATGATCGGCAAGCACAAACACTTATCCGCAAAACCAGTTGTTACCAAACTCAATACCGCCAAATTAGGGAATGGCATTTTTTTCTTCGAGCGTTTTATATTGGTTAAATCCGATGCTTCGGTAAAAGTACTTTCTAACCGTTGCACACACGCAGGTTGCCGGATAAATCAGGAAATTGCCGGGCAGTTGGTTTGTCCATGCCACGGTTCGAGGTACGAATCCGCCACAGGAAAAGTGGTTCAAGGCCCCGCTGGGATTGCTTTGTCAAAAATCCCTTATGCCACCGATGCAAAAACTGGTGAAATCACCATAACAATCTAAGGTTTGAAATTCCCAGAAATAATCCGCAAACAGATTGCTTTCGATACATTCGGATGGATTGCCGTGGCATCTGTAATTGTTTGTGCCGTTTCGGGTGCATTGCTTGTTGTGCCTTACAATGTTGCTGATCCTTATCTTTCGGTTACCCGGCTTGTAACTACCAATCCTGCTGCTTCGCTGATAAGGAATATGCATTATTGGAGTGCACAACTGTTTCTTATCTTGACAATTATACATATTTTCGATCATCTTTTTAAAGGCACCGAAAGCAATATCAAAAAGAAAAGCCTTTGGTTCAGGTTAAGTTTGTCGTTGGTTTTTACCATTTATGCAATGCTTTCCGGGTTCATCCTCAAAGCAGACGGCGACAGTTTGCAGGCGCAGCGCATACTTTCGTCGCTTGTAGGAAGTTTGCCTTGGCTTGGTTCTATATTACAGTTAACTTTCATTGGACCTGAAGGCAATTTTCAGGTTTTATACATTCAACATGCTGCCACTGCAACGGTGATACTTTTTGTGATCATTATGGAACATGCCCGCAGTTTGAAAGTTAAACTTAGTACATTGCTTGTAACTATTGGTATATTAACCATTATCAGTTTCCTTTTCCGGGCACCAATCAATGGGTTGAACGATGCAGTAATGAAAGGCCCTTGGTATTTTGTTGGTTTGCAGGAATTGTTGCATTGGGTTTCCAATCCACTTTTTATTGCAATGGCGATGATTTTACTTCTGGTTTTGTTTTATCTGATTCCTTGGGTAACGCCAATGTATTCGAGGCTTATAAAGCAATTTTTTATTGTAATTTTTGTTTTTTACTGTTTGCTTGCTGTTGCCGGATTTTTCTTTCGCGGGCCGATGTGGCAATGGCAAATGCCGTGGGAGAGTGGGTACAAAACCCAAGCGCTGTTTCAATCCGAAAAAATTGATTTTTTGGGATCTGATACCTTGCAACTTCCAATAATACAAGGACATGCCGAAGGTTGTGTATCCTGTCACAAAGGAATGAGCGGTTTTTCGGAAGCCCATAAACCTGAATATATCGGATGTTTTTCATGCCACGGAGGCGATCCGTTTACACTTGATAAATCGAAAGCACACCGCACTATGTTTACCGTTCCCGGCGATTTGGCCAACGCTGCCGATGCCTGTGGGAATTCGGGTTGCCATCCCGGAATTGTACCACGTGTAAAGTCATCGCTTATGTCGAACCTAAGTGGAATTATTAGCGTGGACAAATGGGTTTTTGGAGAAACAGATGATCTTGATTTAATTTCGCATGTAAACGATATAGGAAACTCCGCTTCCGGTCAGCATTTAAGGAATTTGTGTGCCGGTTGCCATCTCGGGAACGAAAAAACAAAACCCGGCCCTGCTGCCTGGCTCGAAAGGGGAGGAGGTTGCCTCGCTTGCCATCTTACTTATGATGAAAAGGCGTTGTCAACCTTGAACCAATTGACGAAAAGGCGAAAATCAGACACCGCTTTGCCGATGTTTCATCCGGCATTGGATTTGAATATTACGAACGATAAATGCAAAAGTTGTCACAGCCGTTCGGGCCGCATATCAATGAATTATGAGGGTTGGCACGAAACAGGATTGAAGCCTGAAAATGTCGGTGGCAAAGAAAACTACCAGGTTTTGCCTGACAAACGTCTTTTTGTAAAAATGCCTGCCGATATCCATCATGAGAAAGGTATGCTGTGTATTGATTGCCATGGTTCGTATGAATTAATGGGCGATGGAAAACAATATGCCCATAAAGAAGAAGCCGTAAAAGTTCAATGTAGCGATTGCCATTCGGCAAGGGTAAATAGCCAGAAACCCCTTACGCAAACTGATCAGGAAACCCAGCTTATCACGTGGGCGCGGAAGTTTGAAACTGAAAATGTGAGTGTTATCCTTACCCAAAAAGGAAGCTTGCCGCTTGTTAACACAAGGGTCGGGAAGGATGGAACGTTTTTGAGCATGATAAAAAAGGCAGGAACTGGCACAGTAATAATGAAACCTCCTGCCAAAGCCTGCACCGAAGGAAAAGTCCACAGCAGGTTAAGCTGCGAAGCCTGCCATACTGCCTGGGCACCGCAATGCATTGGTTGCCACACTGCTTACGAAAGCCAAACGAAAGGTTTCGATATGCTAAAAAACAAGTCTATTAATGGTACTTGGATTGAATACTCCACCAAGGGTTTGGCCGAATTGCCAGTTCTTGGGATAAATTCCTCGGATAAAGCCAGGAAAGATGGTCAAATTGGTACGTTTACTCCGGGCATGATAATGAGTATTGATAAAGGATCATTTAAAAAGGGAGAGAAAACCATATTCCACAGGTTGTATGCACCATCTTCGGCACACACAACGCAGCGGCAGGGCCGGAGTTGCAAATCCTGCCATAACGACCCGCTGGCTTTAGGGTTTGGACGTGGGAAGTTGGCGTTTTCCAAAGAAGGGAAATGGACTTTTGAATCATCGTATGAAAACAGCAAACACGATGGTTTGCCCGAGGATGCCTGGACGGGTTTTTTGCAAGAGCGTAAAGATCAGGCTGCAACACGCAAAAATATGAGGACATTTAATATTGAGGAACAAAAAAGGATTTTGAAAGTAGGGGCTTGTTTAACCTGCCACGATGCAGCTTCCGCGGTTATGAAACGCAGCTTGTTTGATTTTGAAAAAGAAATTCGCGCTAAAAGCAAAAGTTGTGTTTTGCCGGTTTGGTGAGTTGATCATTGAAATCTCCAAACGCAAAAAAACTGCCCCAAAGGAGCAGTTTTTATCAATTAACCACAAACCAAAATTTATTTAACGATAGGGTTTTCAGCTACCGATGCCCATTCGGCATAAGCGCCTGCATAAAGTTTTACATTAGCGAAACCTGCGATTTCTTTTAATGCGATATACGTTACTGCAGCTTTAATACCAGTTTGACAATACACAACAATTTCCTTTTCGGGGGTTGCGCCAAATTTGGCTGCGGTCGCAATAATTTCATCCTTGGTTTTATATGCACCGGTGGCGGTAAGTACTTCTTTATAGTACATAAAAACGGCACCCGGCAAATGTCCCTTGCTCTTTTTGTCCTTGTCGATCCCTTTGTATTCGTCAGGTTCCCGAACATCAAGCAAAACTGCATTTGCGTTTCCGCTTAATGCTTTTACCGAAGCCATATCAATGTTCATGCTTGCGTTTACGGTTGGGGTAAATGTTGTGGCTTTTAAAGTAACCGGGGCACTCGACAAAGGGATCCTTGCAGCTTCCATTTGGCCCATTTCCTTGTGGAGGAGCGTTACATCGGTTGCGCCAAGGTAAGTCAATACCCACCATACACGGCTGTTGTATTTTTGTGAACCATCATCATAAATTACAATTTTTGATGTGTTGCTGATGCCGTTTTTGCCAAATATGGCAGCAAGTTCAGCTACATCCTTAAATTGTCCTTCTATTTCGCCGGGTTTGTAAAGGCTTTTGTGGGGAATATTTATTGCGCCTTGTATGTGTTGCTTGGCATAAACATCAGCTGCCTGAACATCCAGAACAATCATGTTCTTGTTGTTTTTCAGCTCAGTTGCAAATTCTTTTGCAGTTATCATTAATGTGCTTGCCGAAACCTGAAATCCAACAATACAGAGCAAGGCAAGAAACAAAGCGTTGAAACGGTATTTTTTCATTTTGTAAAGTGTTTAGTTAAGTTTAACCTGAATCTGCAAAAGAAACATGTCGTTTGGTGTCTCGTTGTAATTTGTAATATCGGTCGAAGAACTTGATTCTTTATTCGAAATGTAGTTTAATTGTATTCTCGTCCAGTCGTTTGCATAATAATTCAGGCCAAAAGTAAATGCCGACTGACGGTAGGCTGTATGGTCAAAATCTTCTTTGTCCATATCTGGGTCATACGATTCGTATTTTACCAATGGCATCAGTTTCCATTTCGAGTTATACATGATTTGGGCAAAATAGCCATTGCTTTTAAAGTTTCCGGGAGTAAGCACAGGTGTTGCACCGCATCCGCCGCCAACAAGTTTTGAACCATTATCCCCACCATAAATGTATTCAGCCTGAAGGATAAAATTGTATTTCTTCAAGGTAATGTCGCCGCCATAACGCATCCGTTCATCCATTTTTGTAATGGTAGGATCGGAATTTTTTTGTTTACCAAAAAGATAACTTCCTCCAATGCTGAGCCAGTCGTAAGGAGCGATTACCAATCGGCCTATAAAATCTTTTGCCCGATCTATATCATACACATTTTTACCGGTTCCGTTTGTTACCGATAAGGTATAGGATAGGATATTTTCCTTTTCGAGGCCGAAAAATTTCGTTGCCCCTGTGCTTCCACTTATCATAACACCAAGGTCGCGGTCGGGCGAGGTTAGTTCGTTAACAACCTTCGAACGGTTGATGGTGTATAAATCCTGGCAACCGGTTGCGCCCAATTCGAGGCCAAACGGTTTTTTGAACTGGCCAATCGAAACCTTGAACCACGGTTTAAAACGGTTGTAGGTTACAAAAGCATCAAGCAGGTATGGCCCATTTTGGAATGAACTAAATTCGGCCATCACGTAATACGAAAAGTCGTAAGGAATTGTTCCGGTAACTCCTAACCTGGCCCTGCGGAAGTAAAAGCCCATATCGTTCTTCGAGGTGCCATCGGCATTGTCGCCATTAAAACCGATTTTAAATTCAGGCTGTATGTAGCCAATTACCGAAACCCCACCCGATGAGGATGTTGGTTCCATACAACCTTGTGCATTTGTATGCAAAAAGGGGATTAAAGCAAAAATAAAAAGTATTGTAAGGTTTTTTTTCATCGTCAAGGCTTTTATAAAAGGGGAAGAATCCTTGGATCCTTCCCCTTCAGATTTAAATTTTTAAGCAATTATTTAGTTACAACAGCCCATTTTTTTGGTCCTTTGTAAACGGGTTGGCTTGCGGCTTTAAGTTGGTCGTAAACCAAACGGTTGGCTCCAAAAGCGATACCTTTGGTTTTATAGCCAAGAACGTTGAGCCAGAATGTAGCAATGCTCGAAGTTTGGCCGGTATAGCAATATACCAATTCCTCTTTAGCTGGATCAAATGCTTTTACAAGGTCGCCAGCCAATGCAATGGTTGGCATATTGAAAGCTCCTGTGAAATGGCCAAATTTTAAATAATTTTCATTCGACCAGTAGTTCATAATTTGATAATTAGCTGGTGCAGCCAATACATCGGCGGCGGTGGCGGTTGTAAACCCTGCATCAAGCACAGCCTGAACGCGTTCTTTCAAAATTGCTGCCCCATCGGTGGAGGTTGAAGTCCAAACAGGCTCGGCGAAGGAACCAACAGCAGGTGCTGCGGTTGTAACCCAGTTTGCGTTGCCAACGGCTATGTTGCCATTTGCAGGATCTTCGTAACCTGAATTTGAAACCCAAGGTCCTTTATAAGTAGCATTCCAGCCTGCCATGCCCCATTTAAGAACAACTGCATTGGCAAAACCTGATAAACGTAGGGCCATAACTGCTTGTCCAGCAGTTTGTCCGGTGAAACATACCACACAAATAGGTTTGTCGGTATAACTTGCAGCGGTTGTAACAACATCTTTTAAGGCAACGTTTATTGCATTTTTGATATGGCCTGCAGCATAATCAGTAGCAGGGCGGATATCAAATACATGGTAACCTGGCAAAGTGCTGTTAACTGAGTCAATCCCTCCGCCCATGGCGACCGATTTTGGGTCAATGATCCAGTTTTTGGCTAAATCAGGTAGGTCAAGGGCATTTGCTACCATGTAGGATTTAAGGGTTGTGTATGCGTTTACTGCATCTGGTTCCTCATCTTTACACGAAGTGAGGAAAAGTACCGGCATGAGAGCCAGTAAAAGTGCGATGTTGATAAGTTTTTTCATGGTTGGTTTTTTTGATTTAAGTGATTGGATTTGTTAGTGGTTGATTTATTGAACTTTGTATTGTTAATCAGTTCACAAAACTATTTCTATTTCACTCCAATCAATAAATAATTTACATGGATTGCGATTGAAAAAAGTATGTTTTAAATCAATAAAAACATGACGGAAATCATAAAATAATGAATTGAATAGTGTAATTTTACCGACTAAAAATTTACGTTTTATGCCATACTCCGGCCCTGATACATGTGTTTCATTTGTTTATGAGCTTTCCTGTTTCGATTTGCTTACCGAGGAAGAAAAGGCATTGGTAGATACCAGATCGCTTTTGGTAAATTTCAAAAAAGGTGAAATGATATGCAAACAGGGTTCGTTTGCCTCGCATATCATGTACCTCGAAAAGGGTTTGGTTAAAATTTATTTGGAAGGCAACCCTAAGGATCTTATCCTTACAATCACCCCTCAAAAGAATTTAATGGGGCTACAAGCTCTTTACGAAGGCAATTCCACTTTCCTTTACAGCATAAGCACTTACACTGACTCGTCAGTCCGATTGATTGATATTCAGATATTTAAACAGTTGCTCAAACAAAACCCTGCATTTGCATACCGTGTAATAAATATATTGAACGAAAGCACTTCGCAATCGTACGGACGCTTTTTTAGCCTTACCCAAAAGCAATTGCATGGGCGGTTGGCCGATATCTTGCTTTGCCTTTCAAGGAAAATCTTTAAATCGGAGGCATTTGAGTTGCCTATTTCGCGCAGCGATTTAAGCGACCTTACCAGCATGTCAACCGAAAGCGTGATACGCATAATGAAAGATTTTAAGGACGATAAAATTATTGATATCAACAATAAATCCATTTCCCTTCTTGATATACCAAGGCTCGAAAACATTAGTGCAAAAGGTTGAGGTAATTTGGAAAATTGTATTGTGAGGAAACAACAAGGGCAAAACTGAACAAAACGGTTTTGCCCTTTTGCTTTTTATACTATTGAGTCCACTCCGACAAGTCTTTTTTCGCCACTAAGTGTTACACTGAGTGGCCACTGAGCTTGCCGAAGTGCCTGCCGAAGTGGCACTAAATCTCTAAGTTTACTCACAATTGTTTATTCTTTAGGTGTTCACTTCGGCAGGCTCTGTGCATCGCGTGATACCGTTTCGCTAAGTTTCACAAAGTTTAAATAGCTGATTAACAATACTCTGTGTACCTCTGTGTTCTATGTGCTGCTTCGGCAGGCTCAGCACACCGCTCCGTGGTTTTCTTTTTTTTGAGGGTTTTCGGAGTGGACTCAAGTTTGGTTATGGTACCAATGTATTGCCTCAACCATAAAGCAACGAGTAAAGCGCCAATGGCGGAATATTCAGGTGCAAGATCGAAAACAAAGGCTTCGACGGGCAAAAAAATTGGGGGTTTAGTTTCGCCTTATCCGCACAATGGTTGGTACTTAAAGAAATATTTCCGCTTAATTCGAGTTTTCCCAACATATTCCTTTTAACTCTGTATATAATTTGTACATTTATACTTTTAAAATTCGGGATGCTACCGGGTTAGAAAACTGCGGCATTTATTGGCGGGAAAGATTGCCTGCAAAGGCTGCATAAGGTTGGCAAACAGGCGTTTGTACCTGCAAAACGGTTTGATATCCAGTAGCGTAAAACAACTCTGGGGCCATTCTACCTGATTCTTCCCAAATCATCCTGATTGAACGACCACGTTTTTTCCTTAGCCCATTGTGGCGGCACATAAAAGCAACAATGAAAAATATGCTCAATTTATCGAACTTGAAAATAAAAGCCAAACTGAGGTTTATGAGCCTTATAGCATTGGCAAGCATTGCCCTTCTGGGCTTGATTTCCAATTATTTCTTCAAAACCAGTAAGGTGTTGGGGGTAATGATAAATTCCGAAAGGGTGCAAAACAATACTTTCCAGGAAGGGGTGGAGTGTTATTATAAGTACCAGATTACCGGGAACGCGGCTTTGCTGGATTCGGCCATTGAACGTATAAATGCCGCAAACCAAATGGCTTATATTTTCGGCACCATTGATCAATACCTGCAACTCCCAGAGGAAGAATATCTTGATGTTTTTTATAAATCGTATGGCGAGGCCTATGGTTACGACCGCACCAACGGCAACCTTATGGCAAGCAGGATAAATTTGTTTTTGATATTAAGGAAGGATAAAATTACCCAAGCGCAGCAGATTGGCATGAGCGGTTACCAACTTGGCGAACAAATAAAGAAAAAAATAGAGATTATAAAAAGGGATGGCCCCAATGCCGACAACAATATTGACCTCGAAAGCGACCTTGCCAAAATGAGGGGTTTTTATCGGGTTTTCGCCAAAATCCTAACTTCGCTTATTGAATATGCTAATTTCCTGCTTTTTTGGGGAACATTTTTAATTGTTGTTTTGCTTATGGTTTTGCTCTGGATTGCCTCCACCATTATTGCCAGGTCTATCTCAAGGCCTATGCAAACCATGGTCGAAAATTTTAAAGTGATCGCGAAAGGAAATTTAGAAACAGAAATTAAGATAAGCGCCAATAACGAGATTGGCCAATTGGCAACTTCGTTCCGCGAAATACAAAGCGGCTTACATTCCGTTATCGAATATACCAAAAAAGTTGCGGAAGGCGATTATAGCCAGTCAATTACCCCTCGATCTGCTGAGGACGAGCTTAGTATAGCCCTCAACAAAATGGTGGCCCAGCTTAAAAACTCTTACGATAAATCGCAACAGGATTCGTGGTTCAAAACAGGGATTAACCAATTGAACGAGAAATTGGGCGGCGATAAGAATCTAAACGATCTTTCGACGGTTTCATTGGATTTTGTGATGAAATTGCTTCATTCGCAATTAGGGAGCATGCATTTGTATAACACAGAATATCAATTTCTTAAATTAGTTGCGTCTTCAGGTTTCGACCCCAAAAAACTTAAAGAGCGCATAAAATTGAATGAAGGGATTTTGGGGCAGGTTGCGCACACAAAAGAGTTGTTTATCCTTTCCGAAATCCCCCCCGAATCCTATACTTCTTATTCTGCATCAGGTACGTATATCCCGAAACAAGTAGTGGTTGTGCCATTGGTTTTTAACGAAACCCTTGTAGGGGTTCTGGAATTATCGTCTATACATGCCTATTCAAACCTCGAAATTGATTTCCTTAAAGAAGCTGCCGAAATAATTGCCATTAACATCAGTTCGGCTTCCAACCTATTGAAAACCAATGAGCTTCTTCAAAAAACGCAAGAGCAGGCCAATCAGCTTCAGGTACAGCAGGAAGAGTTGCGGGTAGCCAACGAAGAACTTACCGAGCATACCAAAGTGCTTACCGAGAGCGAGAAAAGGCTACAGGTACAACAGGAAGAGTTGCGTGTTGCCAACGAAGAACTTGAAGAGCGTACCCGCCAACTCGAAATACAAAAAGAAGATATTGGCTATAAAAACAAGGAACTTACCGAAATAAAGGAAAACCTGGAATCAAAAGCGGTTGAACTGCAACAGGCAAGCCAATATAAATCGGAGTTCCTGGCCAATATGTCGCACGAACTGCGCACGCCTTTGAACAGTTTGTTGATATTATCGAACCTATTGGCTAACAATAAAAAAGGGAACCTCACAGCCGAACAGGTGCAGTCGGCGAAAATTATTTACAAAAGCGGCACCGACTTGCTTTTCCTAATAAATGAAGTCCTCGACTTATCGAAAATTGAGGCTGGCAAAATGACACTCGAATTTGCTGCGGTTAATGCATCAGACTTTAAGGATGAAATTTTAGCTGATTTTAAAGCCTTGGCCGACGACAAGCACTTGGAATTCAAAACCTTAATACAGCCTGAATTTCCTTTGCAAATAGAAACCGACAGGTACAGGTTGATGCAAATTATTAAAAACCTGCTTTCCAATGCGTTTAAGTTCACAAAAGAAGGCAGCGTTATTGTTGAATTTTTCATGCCGTCGCCTTCAACCGTTTTCACTGTCCCCGGATTAAACCTCGGCAATTCGTGCGGTATAAAAGTTAAAGACAGTGGTGTTGGAATTCCGGCCGAAAAATTGAATTTGATTTTTGGGGCATTCCAGCAAGCCGATGGCAGCATTTCGCGGAGGTTTGGTGGCACAGGGTTGGGCCTTTCCATTTCGCGTGAGCTTATAAAAATGCTTGGCGGCGAAATTCAACTGGAAAGTGCTGTAAACGAAGGTTCTACATTTTATGTTTTGTTGCCCATTCACCAAAACCAAAAACTGGTAGCAGGGCAAAATCAGGTTCCAAATGAAAAACCTGTGTTAGTCCAAAAACCGGAACCGGAGCCAAAACAACCTGAAGTTGAAAAGGAAATTAGCTTACCCATTTTTATTGATGACGATAGGCAGGAAGCGGGAAGCCATCGCGCTGTGCTAATAATCCATTCATCTAAAGTGCAGGCTAATAAGTATATGCAACAAGTGAGGGCGAAAAATTTCAGTGTGGTTGTTGCGGCTTCTATTCCTGATGGCATAGTTTTGGCCGAAAAATTCAACCCAAGAGCTATTATGTTGGCTGTTGATTTGGTGAACGACAAACCCAGTTATGATTTGTTAAAATCGCATTCGGCAATAAAAAAACTACCGATCCATATTATCTCACCTATCGAATACGAAAACCAGACCGAGGAGACCGAATTGAAAACTATTGAATCAACAGAGTTTTCGGATATTTTAAAATCAATTGAAAATGAAGGCATTTCAACATCCAAAAAACTCTTGTTGATAGAGGATGATTTGCAGACACGCCAGATTATAAAAAGCCTTTTTTCTGAGTTCGACATCAGCATCGATGAAGCCGGTTTTGCCGAAGAGGCTTTCAAAATCTTATCCAACAAAACATTCGATTGTATAATCCTCGATTTAGGCTTGCCCGATTACACAGGGAAAGAACTGCTCGAAAAATTGAAAGCAAACCATATCGACATACCCAAAGTTATAGTTTATACCGGCAAGGAAATTTCAAAAGAAGAGCATAAAAATTTGAGTGCTTATACCAACGCTATTATTTTGAAGGGTTTAAAATCGGATGAACGGCTGATGGATGAGGTTACGCTTTTTCTGCACCAGGTTTCAAAATCCATGCCTGAGCATAAGCACCAAGCAGTTAACAATGAAACAGATACCCTTTTTAAAGGCAAAAAAATATTGGTAGTTGACGATGAAATCAGGAATGTGTTTGCACTTGGCAAGATATTGGAAGACCGTGAAATAGATGTTTTTGAAGCCGAAAACGGGGCTGTGGCCATTGAGGTCCTAAAAGGCAACAAAGAAATTGACCTTGTATTGATGGATGTTATGATGCCCGTAATGGATGGTTACGAAGCCATGCGGGCAATACGTTCGATGCCCGAAATACAAAATATACCCATAATTTGCCTTACTGCGAAGGCAATGAAAGAAGATCATGAAAATGCGCTGAAAAATGGTGCCAACGACTATCTTTCTAAACCGGTGAACATCGAAAAACTCTTCGCGATGCTGAAAATATGGCTTTACAAAAAGTAAGATGTCCGTTTCGTGTGTTACCTTTTGACACTGTGATGCTTTCGGCAAATTAAATAATTTATGGGCAGGAATCCAATATCTATAGCCCTTCCTACCAACCAATTGAAACAACTGCTACCTTTACATTTGAAACCAAACAAGTATGAAAATGAAACCTAAAATACTGATTGTTGACGACTTGCTTGAAAACCTGATCAGCCTCGAAGCTATACTCGAAGATTTTGAAATTGAGCTTGTCAGGGCATTCTCGGGCGAGGAAGCCCTAAAACTCACTTTAAAGGAAGATTTCGCATTGGTTATCCTCGATGTGCAAATGCCAGGCATGAACGGCTACGAAACCCTGGAAATGATGCGGCAACGTAAAAAAACAAAGTACCTTCCGGTGATTTTTGTTTCGGCTATCCACCAAAGCGACCTCAACATAATAAAAGGTATTGAAACCGGGGCCGTTGATTTTATCCCAAAACCGGTGATTCCCGATATACTTAAAGGGAAAGTGCAAGTGTTCCTCGATTTATATCTGCAGCGCAAAAGGCTTGATATATTGTTGGCTGAGATGGAAGAGGCCAACATGAACCTGAAAATGGCAAAAAGCAAAGCCGAAATCGCCACGCGTACAAAATCCATGTTCCTGGCCAACATGACCCATGAAATACGGACACCGCTCAACGGGGTTATAGGTTTATCCAAGTTGTTGCAAAAAACCCAGTTGAACAAGGACCAGCAGGAACTTTTAAATATTATCATCACTTCCGGCGAAAATTTGTTCCAGATTATTAACGATATACTTGATTTTTCAAAAATAGAATCCGGACAGATTCAACTTGAAACCATCAACTTCAGCTTAAATGCAGTTATCAATAATGTGTATCAGTTAATGAAGTTTAAGGCAGACGAAAAAGGGCTTGAATTCAATTACGGGATTTCGGACGAAATACCTGCCACTTTAAATGGCGACCCACTGAGGATAAGCCAGATAATGATGAACCTTGTTAATAATGCGATTAAATTCACCTCTCAGGGTCATGTTAAAATCAGTGTGGAATTAGTTGACAGAACAGGCGATTCGGTACGTTTGCTTTTCAAAATCAAAGATTCGGGGATTGGGATTTCCGAAGAAGGCAAATCAATGATTTTCAAGGAATTCGCCCAATCGGAAAGCAGTATAACACGCAGGTTTGGAGGCACAGGCCTTGGGCTTGCAATTTCAAAAAACCTGGTAAACCTGATGAGTGGCGAAATTGGTGTGAACAGCAAACTGAACCAAGGCTCCGAATTTTGGTTCCGGCTGCCGCTTCGAGACCTCAAAAACGAACCTTCCGAAAATAAGGCCCACATTGATTTAATTCCAAAACAACTCAGGATTTTATTGGCCGAAGACAATATAGTTAACCAATTGGTGGCAAAACTTACCCTAAAGCAATATGGTTTTGAATGTGATGTTGCAAATAACGGGCAGGAAGCATTCGATTTATTTCAGAAAAACGTCTATGATTTGGTTTTGATGGATATGCAAATGCCCGAAGTAGATGGTTTGCAATCAACTACAATGATACGGAACTACGAAAAAGAAAAGTTGATGAAAAACCAGGCTTATATTGTGGCTCTTACAGCCAATGCAATGACCGACGACAAGCAAAAGTGTTTGTTAGCTGGAATGAATAATTTCCTGAGCAAACCTTTCACCGAAAAGGAAATCAATAAAATTTTGGTCGAAGCGGGAAAATTTGTTGCAAAGCTTGGCGAATAATCCAGTATAATCTCTTTAATCCAATAGATTTATGTGTTAATATCGATACGGATTAATAAAGGACTTTTAACGCAATCGTAAATGGTTAATGGTTATTGGGTTAATGGTTGTTTTCTCCAATCCGCAATCGTAAATGGTTATTGAGTTAATGGTTATTGAGTTAATGGTTGTTTTCTCCAATTCGCAATCCGCAATCCGACATCCGCAATCCGACATCCGTAATCCGAAATCCGACATCCGCAATCCGCAATCCGCAATCCGACATCCGCAATCCGACATCCGCAATCCGCAATCTGCAATCCGACATCCGACATCCGACACCCCCAATACCCAATCCAAATGACCCAAAGCAATTACAATAGTTCAAATGGCGATTTATTGAACATCGAGATCCAGTTGTTGATGGAGGCCATATTTTTGCGCTATGGGTACGATTTTCGCAATTACAGCAAAGCTCATATAAAACGCCGGGTATTGCACCGATTGGGGCTAAGCAACCTGCCTTCAGTTACGCAACTACAGGATATAGTGCTCAGGGATCGGCATTTTTTCAACGAGTTCCTCGACGATTTATCTATCAATGTAACCGAAATGTTTCGTGATCCCGAATTTTACAAGTCGCTGCGCGAAAATATAATCCCAAAACTCCGGACGTATGCCTATTTCAAAATATGGCATGCCGGCTGTTCAACAGGTGAAGAGGTTTATTCGCTGGCAATACTTTTAAAAGAAGAAGGCTTGCTGGACAGGTGCCAGGTGTATGCTACTGATTTCAGCCGGAAAGTATTGGGTATTGCAAAAGAAGGTATTTACCAGAAAAACGAAATTGAGCAATACGAGCGGAATTATCAACTTTCAGGCGGCTTGCATAAACTTTCCGATTATTACAAATCGAGGTATGGTTCCATAATATTCGACAAGGAATTATCAAGCAAGATAGTTTTCGCCGACCATAACCTGGTTACGGATAAGGTTTTTGCCGATGTAAACCTTATTCTGTGCCGTAACGTGCTAATCTATTTCGAAAAAAGCCTTCAGGACAACGTGGTTGGATTATTTTACGAAAGCCTTGTACCATCAGGCATTTTGTGCCTGGGAACAAAAGAAAGCATCAGATTTTCGAATCACGAACATTATTTTGAGGTAATAGACGAGAAGCAAAAAATCTATAAAAAGAAAATCCGATAATGTACAAAGCCATAGTTATAGGCACTTCTTATGGCGGTTTAGAAGCCCTGAAAACTTTGCTTCCTAAGCTCAGGTCGGGCTTCCCTGTTCCTGTAATAATAGTTTTGCATATTGGCGACCACAACAACGAAACATTTGTAAATTATATGAATTCCCTTTGTGAACTTGAAGTAAAAGAAGCCGATAGCCACGAAAAGATCAAAGCCGGATTTGCATATTTCGCCCCACCTAATTATCACCTTCTTGTTGAATCCGATTTCACATTTTCGTTAACAACCGACGAAAAACATAATTTCTCCCGTCCTTCTATTGATATTTTATTTGAGTCGGCTGCCTGGGTGTACTGCCAAACCCTAATTGGGGTTGTATTGACCGGGGCAAATTCCGATGGTGCGAATGGATTAAAAATGATAAAGGATTTTGGCGGTGCCACAATTGTTGAGAATCCATGCTCTGCCATATCGCCTGCCATGCCACGGTCAGCCTTAAAAACCGCAAAACCCGATTTTCAGCTCCCACTCGAAATAATAGCCGATAAATTGATAGAGCTTGCCAGTATCGGCAGATAACCTTGACGCCAACAAATTAGCTATGGCCAAATGTGGATGTAATTGCCATAAAAAAAACCGCCCCATACAGGGAGCGGTTTTTTTATTATGAATGTTTTTTTAGTAGAATAGCAACCTGTGGTCCTTGATTTCAGCTTTTTCCTGTAAGATGTTGCCTAACATGCCTGCGCGGCCTTGGAAATATTGAGCCATTTGCCTTTTCTGATTTTCAAAATCGGTGGTAGCAGGTGCCTCTTTCATTTGATCGAGAACAAATACATAAACTGCCTGATCGCCTTTAACAGGACCGCTAACCTGGCCTTTTGTGGCGGCAAAAATCTGACCGGTTAATTTTGCTTCGTGGCCATAATTAGGGATATTGGCACTTGTAAAAGAAACATCGGCTGTATCAACTTTCGAACCTACGTTCTGTTGCACAAAACCATATAAATCTTTGTTTTTAGCCAATTGATCGCTAACTTTTTTCATTAGCATTTCAGCTTTCTTCTCGCGAATTACCAAAGGTTTAATAGGCTCTTTTAATACTTCGAGAGGGATATAGCCTGATTCAACTTTATCCTTTAGAGCTGCAACCACATAAGTTCCTTCAATATCGAATACATTGGAAACAGCACCTTTTTCAGTTTCCTCATTAAATGCCCAACGAACCACTTCACGGGCAGTTTTTAAACCAGGAATGGTATTGTCGGTAGTGTTGAGCCTATCGGCATTGCGTAGGTTCAAGCCTTTATCTTTAACGGTCTTTTCGAGTTTCTCAATAGTAGTGTTTGCAGCAGCAAAATTGCTGGCTTCGTTGTAAAGCGCTTCAATAGTTTTTGAGCCTGGCTCCATACGGAAATCGACAGCAGCAACTTTAACTTTGGTCGAAGGGTCTTTTTTGCCGGTTATTTTAATGATATGGTAACCAAACTGGGTTTCCACTTTTTTAATATCGCCAATTGTGCCTTTAACAACAGCCGCGTTAAATTCGGGAACCATTTTTCCATCCTCAAACCAACCAAGGTCACCAAGTTTAGCTTTTACCGATTCGTCGTCGCTTTTTGTGGCTGCAAGCATTTCAAATGCTCCGGGATTGGTTTTAACCACATTTAGAATACTGTCGGCTAATTTGTCGGCTGTTTCGCGGGTTCGGGTTGCGGTTTGGATTGGTGTACCAGCATAAGAAACAAGTATATGGCTTGCCATCAATGAATCGGCATTGGTTTGGCGGTCAACAACTTTAAATATACGGTACATCCCATTGTCTTCCATTGGTTCAAGAACTTGCCCGACTGGTGCACTAAAAAGCAAAGTGTCGATATTTGGCGCAAAAGTACCGCGTTTGTGCCATGTGCTATCGTAGCGGTTGTCGGAGGTAGCGTTAACAAAACCAGGAACATCCGTTGTTGCAACAAAATCAGTATACGCTTTTTGAATGTTGGCTTTCATAAGCACAATGTCCTCTTCCGACATTTTAGGCTCAAACAACACATATTCAATATTCCGAACCGGTTTATCCTGTTTGAACTTGTATTTGTTCTCGTTGTAATATTTTTCAAAATCGGCATCGGTAACTTTTACGGCACTATCCGAAATAGTTTGGTATGTAACACCGGTGATGCGCACATTGGCCATGGTGTTCGATTCGGTATAATTGCGTTTTGCCAATGCTGTAGGCACATAAAACGATTTGGTTATCAAACTGTTGTATTTGCTCGATAGCCTGTCGCTCTTTATGAATTTTTCCATTTGCAGGTAACGCTGTTTGTTTTCGGGCGAAACTTTTTCGGCATTATCTAAATTCTGAAGGAATTCGGTTACTGCTTTTGGGTTAAACTGACCAGTTTTGGGGTCCGAAAAACTTTTAAGTATGTATTGGTGAGGGTTGTTTCCGCGGATTAGGTCATCGAGTTCTTCAACCGAAACCGAAACGCCAAGCATATCGTATTGCTTGTCCATTATAATTTCATTAACTACCTGCTGCCATGTTTGTTGGCGTACCTGATAGTTTTCTTCAGCGGTGAGGTTATCCTTGCCACTGTTGGTTTTTTGCATTTCGCTGTTTTCTTCAACTTTAAGGTTGAACTCGGTTATTGCGATTTTTTCGCCAGCAATAACCCCTATAGTATTATCCTGTTTGTTGCGTTTGCGTTGAAAATCGCTGAGCACGAAAAGAAGCAGTGCTACCCCAATAATACCTACAAGTAACCAGTAACGTTTTCGTATTTCTCCAATAATTGCCATCTGTGTTTAATTTAATAGTTTTCGTAAAAAGAGGTGCAAATTTACAACAATTCCTCACTTGTAAAAATAAATTTTCAATTGCTTTGCATTGAGCCTGTAAATGTTGACCAAAGCCACATGTACAATGGTTTAAAATAATGCCCGATAGAGTGTTTGTCGCTGGGTTTCACGTTCAATTATTATATTGCAATGTATCCAATCGGACTATTTTTGGCTAAAAATCCGGAAAAGGAATCTCATTTTGATTTAGCTGATGGTTTACTTAAAAAATGTCAGGACAGGAGTTGTTGCGTAATTTTTTTTGTTTCAGGTGATTTTGCTTTTTTGCTTCTTGTTTCTGACCATGAATCTAATATTTGAAAATACAATAAAACAAAAAGGTTTAATGCCTAAACATATATCTGATATTGAAAGCCAGGAATCTGCTCCGAACTCAACCTTGAGTCCACTCTGAAAAGTCTTTTTTTGCTACTAAGTGTTACATTGAGCCTGCCGAAGTGGCACTAAACCTCTAAGTTTACTCATAATTGCTTATTTTAAAGGAACTCGTGATATCGCTTCGCTAAGTTCACAAAGTTTATAGCGCTGATTAACAACACTCTGTGTGCCTTTGTGTCCTCTGTGCTGCTTCGGCAGGCTCAGCACACCGCTCCGTGGTTTTCTTTTTAAAGGTTTTCGGAATGGATTCAACCACCAATTTTTAGCAAAACTTTATCAATACGGCTACCGGATGCTTCCAGGATGGTAAAGGTAAATTTATCTATTATAATCTGTTCGCGTATTTCGGGGATGCTTTGGTTGTGGTTCAAAATTAACCCTGCGAGGGTTTCGTACTCGTCCGATTGGGGAAGGTTTAAAGTATATTCCTGGTTCAGGAAATCTATTTCGAGCCTTCCCGCCAAAATAAATTCGGTTGCGCTGTTTTGCTTCACAACCCTTTCATCCACATCAAACTCATCCTGTATTTCACCAAAAATTTCTTCTATCAAATCTTCTACGGTTACCATGCCAGCCGTACCGCCAAATTCATCAACTACCACAGCCACACTTTTCCGTTGGTTTATCATCAGGTTCAGCACATCGCTGGCAGCTATGGTTTCGGGCACTATAACAATCGGTTTCAAAATTGATCTTAAGTCGGCAGGTTTGGCAAACAAATCGTACAAATGCACATATCCTATTAGGTTGTCGATGCTTTGCTTATAAACCGGGATTTTTGAATGTTGTGTTTCGATGATAATACTTTGGAGTTCGTCAATGGTAGAAGTATCCTCCACGGCAATTACTTCGTTGCGGGGTACCATACACTCCCGCACTTTGGTTGTGTGGAATTCGCGTACGTTTTGTATCATCTGTATTTCGCTCGACTCATCCACCTGTGCTGCTGCCGGGTTGTAAAAATCGCGGATGTAATCGTCAAAATCGATGGATGTGAAGCGGTACTTTACCGATCCAATTTTCATATTAAATAGATACCTCAATATCAGTTCCGACATTCCAAGAAAAAAGAACATAAAGGGATACAAGATAAGATAAATTAAAAAAACAGGAATAGCAAAAAAGTTCAGCAGGCCGTTTGGGTTAAGCCTGAAAAGTATTTTTGGCAAAAACTCCGCCGTCATCAAAATCAATAGGGTTGATACAATGGTTTGAAATATGAGTATCAAACTATCGGATGCCAATGATGGGGGCAGCAGTGTTATCAACAGAGGCTCCAATATGGCTGCTGCGGCAATACCATATACAACCAGAGCAATATTGTTGCCAACCAGCATGGCACCAATAAACCGCGAAGGATGATGAATAAAACCGGAAATCAGTTTGGCCGAAACCAAACCTTTCCCCTTTTCAAGTTCGATCCTGAGTTTATTGGAGCTTACAAAAGCAATTTCCATCCCCGAGAAGAACGCGGAAGAAGCAAGCGTAATGGCAATTATCAGGTAATTGTTCATTTATTTAATTTTGGGTGCCTTAAAAGCCTCAAGTTAATTGCTGTTGGCGGCCACTATTCTATTGTATTTAATGGTTATTAAAGCAATCTAATTCAACACTTTAGGCACTTTAAGTACTTTAAGTACTTTAGGCACTTCAAGACCAGCCCAAATATCCGTATTGAATTTGATATAAATTACAAGTTATTTATCGTCTTCAACATAAATAGTGCCCCTAACATCGCGGATTATCCAATTGTCGAATAACTCATCCGATTCCATTCCTTTTCCAAATATTATTTTGTCGGGCTGTGTTATTTTAACAAATTCATCACTGGATACTTTCTTTTTATTCTGGTCGTAAAGCAAGCTTTCGGTATTGAGTTCATAATGCCTTTCGAAATTACGGATTATAACATTACCACGCGCCTGCATGGTTCGCCTGTTATCCCAGCTAATCCCATAATTGGCTGTAATCTGGCTTTTTGGCTGCATTAGCGAGTCGAAAAATACAATCTTCATTCCATTCGGAAACTCGGTATAGGAATCGTTGGTTTGAAAACTGATCATTTTAGTTGCAGTAAGTTCGTGGGTTACACGGCCCATTTCGCTTTGCAAAACATGTACATCGTAAATGGTAACATCGGGTATTGAATCCTTGGTCGAAAGTTTTACGACAGCCATCATATCGTTTTCGCACGAAAAAAATACAAGTGTCGCCAAAACGGCAACAAAACTGAATAAAACCCTGAATTTTATTGCTTTCGACAATTTATTGTCCATAATATAAGGAAGGGCGATTAGGAAAAAATAGAAAGTTGACCCTAAACTTTTAATCTGATTAAATTTTCAGCCGTTAAAACAATGCCTATGTTTTGAGTTTTTATGTGAATATGACCCGATTTAGGATTTATTTGTTCATTCCTTCGCATCAATCACTTCAATACCACCAAGCTATTGTTGTATTTAGCTTATAATTAAGCCTAATTGAAGCGGCGTTTTAGGAACCATCTTTCCTGCAAGGCTGCGCCGATAGTGAAACGCATGTAATTTTCCTTTAAAAGTCCATTGTCAGTAGTGCCTTGTGTTCCGAACTCGACAGCAATATTCATGGTGGACCTCGATTTTTTCATAGGCAAACCAATACCGAAACTCACACCAAAATCCTTGATCCGGGTATTTTGCAATTCGAGGTAACTCTGCTCGAAACGTAACCCTGCCCTATAATTTATACGTTCGTAATATTTGCCAATATCAACAGGTGAAGGCCTGTATTGGCCACCAATTGAAACCCGCAAGTTATCTTTCATTTGAGGGTTGTTTCCAAGATACCGGAACTCGCTCCATTTTTGCCAATTCACATCAGCAGTGGCAAGCCAACGGTTGGTGCTGCCAATCATAAAACCAAAACCATATGCGGTAGGCAACTCCACCAAGCCTTCTGTTCCGGTTAACAGATAAACAGTATCGTTTACAACATCAATGTTGGAGCTGTAATTGTGTGTATAGGAATATTTTATTTTTTCGGCTTGCCCATCAACCGATTGCTTAGGGTTGTAAGTAAGCCCAAACTGTAAAAAGCGGCCTTCTTTAAGCGGTTGGCGATAAATAATCCCAAAATCAAAGTTCACTTTGTTTAACCGCGCCGTGCTTCTTTCCATGGCGTTAACATAATAGAGCGAATCTGGGAAGGTGGAGGCCCGTTCTTTAACTATGTTGCCAAAAAGGTACGCAACGTTAACGCCTATCGATAAGTTTTTAATCGGGGTAAAGGCATTTCCGAAGTACGCTTTGTTAAGGCCACCACTGCCTTTGTACACACTTACCATTTTTCCGGTGGTATCGTTTATTACAACATTTTGCATTTCGAAACCCACGTTCGAGTAGGGCATTATCCCAAGGCTGGTACGCAACCATTTTGCAACCGGAAAGCCAAAATACAAGTTCGACAGTGTGCCAAATTTAGTTTTTTGCGACTCGTCTATCGTTTTTAGCGTAGCTGACCTGAGGTTAAAAGCTGCATCGAATACAAAGCTATTGGTATCGAATGCGCTGTACGATGCAGGGTTGGCAGGGTTTATAAAATATGGGCTGCTGAATGCGGTTGAGGCTCCACCCATGGCCATGTTTACCTGACTGCTGACGCCATACAGGTTTCCAATCCCAAAAACCGAATAAGGGGAAGATATTTTTACTTGCGCCGATGCAAGCAGTACAGGAAGCAGCAAACCTGCAACCAGTATAAGTTTACGAATAATTTTATTGTGTCTCAATGTTGAAATCCAGTATTAGGTTTAAGCCCTCAAGAACCAGATTGAGGGCTGCAAAGGTCTTAATATTTAATCTTTTATCAAAATAATTGTGATCGCCTCCTGTGAGTATTATTTTGAGGCCGGGATACAATAACTGATACCTCTTGATAATCCCCTCCAATTCGGCAACAGCACCATTTAACACACCCGAATGGATGCCCGAAGCTGTATCGGAGCCAATAAGGTCGGCATCATCGTAATAGTCGAGCAATGGAAGCCTACCCGTAAACGCATGTAAGGCTTTGTACCGCATGGCGATTCCGGGTGAAATGCCTCCTCCAAGATATTCGCCATCGGCTGTGAGCAAATCGTAAGTTATGGCGGTTCCGGCATCAATTACAAGTATATCGGAATGTGGCATCCAATATTTCGCCCCAACGGCACCTGCCAAACGGTCTTTCCCTAAAGTTTCGGGCGAAGCATACTTATTTATAAGCGGAACAGGAATGGTGTGGTCGAAAAAAACTGTGTTGAAATTGCTTTTCAAAAACGAATCTATTTCCAGAGGATATTCCTTAACTGTTGAAATTATAGCGTTATCAATCAACATGTTTGTTTTGCAGAAATCCATCACCCTTTGCACATCAACACCGGAAAAACTGGTAAATGCCAGCATTTCCGAACCTTGAAACAAGGCTAACTTGGTAAGTGTGTTTCCTGTATCTATAACGAGGTTCATGGTTTGCGCCTACTTAATTGCTAATGCAATACTTTGATGACAAAATTAGAAAAAGCAATAACCCCTTTTTACATGCCGGGAGTTTATACCTTTGCATTTGTGATTTTTTAACAGGCTTTCAACCATATTGCTGGCCAAACTAATTTTTCTGAGAGTTCAAAAGTAACTGATAAACAATAAGCTATATGAAACAAAACCTCTTGATAACACTTTTTGCCGGGTTGTTTTGCCTATCCCTTTCGGCCCAAGAACCAGTATTAATTTATAATCCCAAGGCCGATGCCAAGGCAGACGTGTCATCAGCAATTGCTCTGGCTGCCAAAGAAGGGAAGCATGTTTTTCTGCAAATTGGCGGAAACTGGTGTCCATGGTGCGTAAAATTCAATAAAATGGTAGTAGAAGATGTAAAACTTGATAGCCTTTTGCATGCAAATTATGAAGTAGTAAAAGTAAATTACAGCAAGGAAAATTATAACAGCGAATTGTTGGCTACGCTTGGCTTTCCGCAGCGTTTTGGATTTCCGGTTTTTGTTGTACTCGACGAAAAAGGCAAGGTGCTTCATACCCAGGATAGCGGTTACCTGGAGCAGGATAAGTCCTACAACCGCGGCAGCGTTGAACGCATTTTCCTAATGTGGTCGGCACTAACGATGAAAGAAGCGGAAGGGAAATATAAAAAATGAGAGGGGAGACGGGGAGACGGGGAGACGGGGAGAAAGGAGAAAAAGGAAAACATCATTTGATCAAAATTCAGGTTTTTGAAAACCCTTATTTTCAGCCAATTTGCACTCACCTCTAACTTCGCTCTTCAAAAAACCGCACACACTAACTTTATACATTTGCCGTTTATTTCAGCAATGCAAAACAAAATTTAATCCAAAAGCCTAAACCTAACATGGGAAATAGCCGTCGTCCATTTATATATTTACCAATTGCTTTTGCACTGGTGCTTGTTACCGGTATTGTAACTGGATTTTACCTTTTTCGCAGCGAATTTGTTCAAAACCATGCATTTATGCGAGGGGCAAATTCTGGCAATACTGTGAATGAACTTATTCGTTTTATTGACAACAATTATGTTGATACTGTTGATGTACAAAAACTTAACAATGAAGCAATAACAGGAATGTTATTAAGCCTCGACCCTCACTCTGTGTATATTCCGGCATCCGATTTTGCCGATGCAAACGATCCCTTGATGGGCAATTTTGAAGGTATTGGAGTACAATTTAAAATTGAACGCGATACGGTAATGGTAATAAACACCATTCCGGGCGGCCCTTCCGAGAAGGTTGGATTATTGGCAGGCGATAGGATAGTGAAAGTGGATGGCAAAAACATTGCTGGTATAAAGATAGTGAACGAGAAGGTTATGAAACTTCTCAAAGGCCCTAAGGACACCAAAGTTAAAGTTGGAATATACCGTAAAGGCTTAAAAAAAATAAACGATTTCACTATCACCCGGGGCATTATACCGACTTGGAGTATTGATGTTTCGTACGCCGTGAACAAAGAAATTGGTTATATAAAACTTAGTAAGTTCAGTGCTACCACTGGCGACGAACTACACGAAGCTTTGGTTGATTTGAAAGAAAAAGGTATCAAAAAACTTATCCTGGATTTGCGCGGCAATTCGGGAGGCTATTTGAACGAGGCTATTTCGGTTTCCGACGAATTTTTGCCCGACAATAAATTAATAGTTTATACACAAGGCCTCCACCGGCCAAAACAAATTGCC
Organism: uncultured Bacteroidales bacterium; assembly: GCA_903946925.1. Taxonomy (GTDB): domain Bacteria; phylum Bacteroidota; class Bacteroidia; order Bacteroidales; family UBA4417; genus UBA4417. The sequence continues at coordinate 28,031 of CAJAXK010000276.1, forward strand.
AAATCCACTTCCGAAGGCATTTGGGATAAACTTGCCGTGGTAGTTTTAATTGACGAAGGCTCGGCCTCGGCAAGCGAAATTGTTTCGGGAGCCATTCAGGACAACGACCGTGGCACTATTATAGGTAGGCGTTCGTTCGGTAAAGGTTTGGTGCAAGAGCAGGTTTCGCTTAGCGATGGATCGGCATTAAGGCTAACCGTTGCACGATATTATACACCAACAGGGCGCAGCATACAAAAGCCATATACCAAAGGTGCCGAGGAATATTATATGGAATATTATCACCGTATGACCGATGGCGAACTGGAAACTTCCGACAGCATAAAGCTCAACGATTCGTTGAAATATAAGACTCCCGGAGGCAAAACAGTTTATGGAGGCGGTGGCATCATGCCCGATATTTTTGTCCCAATAGAGAAAAACCCAAACTTGAAATTCTACAACGAATCGGTAAACAAAGGCATTTTATACCAATTTGCATTCGATTATACCGATGGAAACCGTGCCAACCTGATGGCTTTTAAAAATGCAGCGCAGTTTGATAATTCGTTTCAGGTTACTGAGGCTATTTACAATGAATTTATAGCTTATGCAGCTAAAAACGAAATAAAATACCCACCAGCCGAAACTTCTGCTTCAAAAGAGAAAATCAAAGAATTGATGAAAAGCTATATTGCGCGTAACTTATTCGATTCCAAAGGGTTTTATCCTATTTACCTTCGTTCGGACAAAACATTCCAAAAAGCAATGGAAGTGTTGGGGAAGCAATAAAAATATATTTTCGGCAACATTCAATTTGCTTGATAATCCTGACTGTTTTGGTAATGGATTTAGCAACTCCATAATTACATTCGTGCTTTCCTTAAAGGGTCAGCACTCAGAATGACATACTTGAGTCCACTCCGACAAGTCTTTTTTTGCCACAAAGGCTCAAAGCCCCTTAGTTTCACTAATTTTATAGCATTGAATAACAATGCTTTGTGACCCTTTGTGTCATAGTGCCTTAGTGGCGTTTCTTGATTTTTAGGTTATCGGAGTGGACTTATACATTATTTTGTTGAAAAAGAAGCAGCCTCAAAATATTTTTGAGGTTTGCAATTTATTACTAATTTTACGAAAGAATTATTAGGGTTTATACATGCAATTATTTATGCAATTTATTCCCCTGGTAAGCATTCCAATTATGCTTGTTCAACCATAAACCACAAATATCATCAAACCAATTAAACCACATTTTATGAAAGCATCCTTTACCTTAATCGCATTTGTTCTATTTGGGCTAGTATTCAGTGCGTCGGCGCAGTTCAATTTAGAGGAAAAAATTAAAAGCAAAACCGTCAACAAGGTTGACAACAAAATTGACGAAGGCATTGATAAAGGCCTGGATGCTGCTGAAGATGGGATAACAGGAAAAAACAATGAAGAAGCAGCTACCGAGGGCGAGGGCACCAAAGAGGTGAACGAAGCATCGGGCGAACCCCAAAAACCCGAAACCAAAACCGTAGTTCCACAGGATAAGCCTACCATGCAAACGTATTCAAAGTATGATTTCATTGCTGGCGAAAAAGTGATTTTCTTCGATGATTTTACATCAACAGCCGTAGGCGATTTCCCTCCGAACTGGAACACAAATGTATCCGGCGAAGTTGTAACTAACAACCTCTACCCCGGCAATTGGTTTAAAATGTTGGGCGAAGGCTGCATTGCACTCGAAGAAGGGCTTAAATTACCCGACAATTATACTATTGAATTCGATGTTGTTTACAGCCCTAAAGAGGAAGAAAATAGTGCAGCCGAGTTTGGATTTTATCTTTACAGTGCCAACAACCCCAAAGACTTATATGAAGGCGGAGCTGTTCCAGGGCTAAATGGAGGTATTAAAATGACTTTTGGCTACCGCAGTTCTTATAGTGCGTATGATGTATCCGGTTATACTATTGATGGTATAAAGGAAGACGCTGCTATGGAACCAGGAAAGAAATACCGCCTTTCTTTTTGGGCACAAAAAACCCGGCTCAGGGTTTATCTTGATCAGGTTAAGGTTTTTGATTTGCCCAAAGTTTTTGCTCCGGGGTTTCAAGCCAATATGATGCGGTTTGAATTATGGGAATCTGCAGTTCCAATGATCACCAACTTTAGGGTTGCAGCCGGTTTGCCCGATATGCGGAGCAAACTTATAACCGAAGGCAAATTGGTGAGTTATGGCATTTATTTCGATGTGAACAAAGATGTTGTGAAGCCAGAATCGTATGGCACGCTGAAAGGGATTGCCGATGTACTTAAAGAAAACCCAACGGTGAGGGTGAAAATTGTTGGCCATACCGATAGCGATGGTGCCGATGCCGCCAACCTCGATCTGTCGAAACGCCGCGGGGCCTCGGTAAAAGCCGAACTGTCGAAGAACTTTGGGATTGATGCCTCCCGCCTCGAATCGGATGGCATGGGCGAAACCAAACCTGTTGCACCTAACGATATACCTTTAAATAAAGCGTTGAATAGGAGGGTAGAGTTTATTAAATTGTAAATTATCGAAAAACCACATTGGCACACAAACCTCATTGCAAATGTGGTTAATAACAAAAAACTTTCCCAAAAAATCGGGATAAGTTGTGCATTAAGCGCCTTGTTTTGTAAATAAATCATTAGGGAAAAACCATTTCTATTCACTGAAATAATCTTTTTGGCATTGGGTTCAAAAGCCCATGAAAGTTTTTTCCCTGCAAAAGAAGGTGCCGTTCTTCTTTACAAAACATTCGATAAGAAAGAAATCTACAACAAAGGCAAGTTGCAGACTTACACTTGATTGGTAGAAATTATATAATTATATCACTCAAATTCAACACTTTAACAATAGAATATGAGAAAGGTGCTGCTCACCCCAAAACACACCATATTGTTCCTGGTTTTCACCTTTTCCGTTTTGCAACTGTTGAATGCCCAGGTTTATGTAACGGGGTATGAAAATAAATCATATCGCGATGTGGGTGTGAGCGTTGCCAAATACTGGAATAACGGGAATCCAGTTTCGTTAACCGATGGTAAAGAAGATGCTTACGGCAAATCAATTACCGTTGAGAATGATAATATTTATGTCGCCGGTGCTACAACCAACACTGATGGGGTATCAATTCCAACTTATTGGAAAAACGAATCTCCAACTGTTCTTAATACAAATGGAATCAGTGCTTTTGCCAATTGCATAATTTTAAAAAATAGCGATGTTTATGTTTCGGTTCACAATAAGGATTGGAAATTAACAAATGTTGATTATTGGAAAAACGATATTCCGGTTTCTTTGAAACAAGAGCAAGCCATCATAAATGTTAATTCAATTTTTGTTGACAAAAACAATATTGTATATGCCGCTGGAAATCATAACATTGGGACCGGTGATGGTTTTATCAATTCGAGAGCCGCTTATTGGAAAGGTGGAAAAGAAATCCTGTTGTCGGATACTGAACATAATTCTGATGCAACTTCAATTTTTGTAAATGAAACTGATATTTACGTTGCAGGATGTGAATCTTCACAATCAAAAACGGGAGGTTATCTTGAAGGTTATGTTGCTACTTACTGGAAAAACGGAAAAGCCATTTACATGACTGATAAGAACAGATATAATTTTGCTACTTCAATATATGTAAGCAATGGGGATGTATATGTTGCCGGTTACGGATCTGATAAAGAAACAAATAATGAGACTGCCAAATATTGGAAGAACGGAAATGAAATACAATTAACTGATGGCAAAGGCTACAGTCGTGCCAATTCAATTTTCGTAAATGGCAACGATGTGTATGTGGCTGGCGAAATAAATCCGGAAACAGCAGATCCGGATATTCTAAAACTGGCATTTTCGGAAACAGGTGCCAATAAAATAGCAGTATATTGGAAAAACGGGAAACTGATTGCCCTAACTGACAAAAAAAACGATGCCTCTGCCACCAGCATATTTGTAAAATGAAATTACATTCAAGTATGCATCTGATTTTTAGTGATTCGGTGTTTCAATATCCCGAAACTTTCGAGTTCATAAATAATTGATTAAGTTGAATCAATGCACTTTTACTGAGTGTACTTTCCTGATTTTTCAATCAAAATAAATCTATAAAAATCCAAAAAGAGCCGCATTTACAGCGGCTCTTTTTGTTAGCAAACAATTAGTAATTCTCCTGTTTTTCCTCAAAAAACGATTTGGGATGCTGACAGGCCGGGCAGTTTTCGGGTGGGTTTTTACCATCGTGGATATAGCCACAGTTGCGGCACTCCCATTTGGTGGCTTCTTGGCGTCTAAAAACTTCCTCTTTTTCGAGTCGGGCCAATAAGCGTAGATAACGTTTTTCGTGCTCGGCCTCCACTTTTGCGATAATTTTAAAAGCAGTTGCTATTTGTGGGAACCCTTCTTCTTTGGCAATTTCCGAAAATTGTGGGTATAAAAGTGTCCATTCTTCGTTTTCGCCCCCAGCGGAGGCTTTCAGGTTTTCGGCGGTGGAACCAATTATCCCGGCAGGGTACGAGGCAGTAATCTCTACTTCTCCACCTTCCAAAAATTTAAAAAACCGCTTTGCATGTTGTTGTTCCTGCCAGGCAGTTTTTTCGAAAATGGCGGCAATCTGTTCAAAACCTTCGTTTTTTGCAGCCTTGGCAAAAAACAGGTAACGGTTCATTGCCTGCGATTCGCCGGCAAATGCTTTAAGCAGATTTTTCTCGGTCTCTGTGCCTTTAATGCTTTTTTCCATGATGTATATTGTTTTAGATGAATAAGTTACAAATATTAATCCTCTTTGTGCCTAAAGCGTAAAGGTAAACAATGTTAATGTATTCACAACATCGCCAAGTGAAAAGCAAGGATTCAGCGATAATATTATTTACTGCTTATCCCTTTTAGTCAAGTGTCAGTTATAAAACCAAGGTCAAAGAAATTCATCTAATCAGAAACATGCAGAATTCGATAACTTTTTGCACTGGTAGCATTTTTTAGCAAGAAATTCCAACAAAATTCAGTAAAGCGAAGCATCTGTGTTTTTTCTTAGAATAATTCAGTGCACTTTCTTCCATTTATGGCGATAATTAGAGTATGTTTTTTAAGTTGGTTCAATCCAAAATATACGAATTTAGATTTACGATTTACAATTTGTTTTCAGTGAGTTATATTCGTCAATCGTAATTCGTCAATCGTAATTAGAAATAAAACCCGACTCTGTGGACAGAACCTAATTAAATAGAGCCTGCTGTTAAATAGTTAAATATCTGTTTATCTATTAATTGCCTATTGCTGACTTAATAAGCAATGCAGGGATAACCCACCATTATTTTATAATCCTGTGCTTCCCGAATTGTTTTCCCCCGTTAGGGGATTATCCCAATACAATGAATGTTAATCTCCTATGGACAATGCAACGACACACTATCATTTAACTATTGGTATTGATTCCCTACGGGAAATCAAAGGTCTAATCAATTTTTGTTTTTCAGCAGACCCTAAATAGATAAAAAGGATTAGCAAGTTTTTTATTAACGACAGAATAATATATCGTATCAACTGTCCAAAAAGGTTCATTTACAAATTGAATATTTGAAAGCGTACCTTTTCGAGGAAGTAAAATACTTTCATCCTCATGTAACGCCTTATCTCCATAACGCATAATACCGCCGCTACCGTAAACAGGAATACTACCATCATTCATTTTCTTATGGTCTTTCCCATTTTAATGGACAATAGGGCTTTTAGCTTGTAACTATTCATACCTCAATCCTTTTGCTATTATTCTGAATTTCGGTTTCCAATGGTTCATTCATTCGTTGTTCCTCCTTGAAAATCGGTTTCCAATTCTTTTTTAATTTCGTTTAGCAATTGGCTTTCGCTTGGCAAATACAATTGATACTGGCTTGCCAATATGGTTTTGTTATCTTGTGGCAATGCCAGTTTTACCATTTCGTTATTTTTGGCAGCACATAGCAAAATGCCTACCGTAGGTGTTTCGTCGGGCAGTTTTTCGTATCTGTCGTAGTAGTTTACGTACATTTGCAATTGCCCAAGGTGTTGGTGTGTTATTTTTTGTGTTTTAATTTCAATTACCACAAAACAGCGTAGAAGGCGGTTATAGAACACAAGGTCGGCAAAAAACTCATCGTCTTCAATCAACAACCGTTTTTGTCGGGCTACAAACGAAAAGCCGTTACCGAGTTCCAACAGAAAATGCTGTAAATGTTCAATTAAAGCCGTTTCCAACTCTTTTTCGTAATAGTGAGGTTTGCGTTCAAGTCCCAGAAATTCGAGCACCATAGGGTCTTTTAGTATTTCGTGTGGAGCTTCGGGCAAACGTTCGTTGCGAGCCACAGCCATTAAGGCTTCTTTGTCGTTGCTCAGCAGCAAGCGTTCGTAAAGGCTCGAGTTTATTTGACGCTCCAGCTCACGCCCTGTCCAAGTGTTTTTTGCAGATTCCAACTCGTAATATTCACGTTTTGAGGCATCTTCAATTTGTATCAATAACCTGTATTGTGTCCAGTTCAATTGCGAACGCAGTGCGTTCGCAATTGGAAAAGTGCGATAAAATTGGCGTGCTTGTTCTAAAGTTCGTACCGAAAATCCACTGCCATACTCGGGAGCCAATTGCTCAGCCAATCCTCTGATAAGATAGCTGCCATAATCGGCACGCTTTTTACCCTGTTGTTCTTCTTCAAAAATACGTTTGCCTAAGTTCCAGTACATTTCAACTCTGTAAAACTCAATACTGCGTATTGCATTGGTGCGTGATTGCCCAATAATTGTTTTTATTTCGTTTAAAAATCTATCTGATATTTTTAGCGATGGTTTATTCATACTTCAAGGCCCTTAAATTGTTCGAAATTTCGGTTTCTAAAGTTCTGCCTTCAGCAAATACTTTGTTCAAGTTTTCTTCAAAACTATTCATTTTAGCTGTAAACTCATCGGCGGTAATGTCCATTTATTTTATTTTCACCTCAAAATATTGCCCGGCACTCAAATCCCTAATTTTCCAATTCATCTCTTTTCGGTTTTTCATTAGTATTTTCTATTTATCTTGCCAGCCAGACCGCTAACACATGGCACTATGGCACAGCGGGAATAAATTGTTGTTTAAAGCCCGCCAGCACAAATGTATGTATTGATTGCAAATGTTATGACGAACACGGAAACGCGCATTTGATTGAGGGTTTGTTGAAATATTCCTATGGTAAGCCTGGTTAATAAGTTGCAAAAATAAGGGCTTGCCGAAAAAAAGTTAAAGATGCGCCCCGGCCACTACCTCGACACACTTTTTGGCATAGTGGTGGACGGGCACAAAACATTGAATCCCCATTTAGGTCCTGGCGCAGGGTCGGTAAAGTTCAACTTAAACTTAAATCGCAGTCGTGGAATGGCTCACGGCTGCGATTTGGCTTTGGGGCGCAGGACTGCATTTAAGTCCTATTTGTTACAGGCTGGAGTTTATTAATTCTATGCTCCAGCCTTTAATAAATCATTAATAATTTGTTTGCCTCGCTCAATTCTATCTTCTGCGTCCATACCTTCAATTTGTTGAATTGGATAGTCGGTTTGAAGTTCGTTATGAATAACAACAAATTTGTCATTCTGACACTCTATCTCATAATCGGTATTTTTTATCTTCAGCTTGTCGCCTTGATAGGCATAATCACCTAACGATAATTTCCCGGAAAACTCTGGTAATAGATACAATGTATATAAAAAGACATTCCAATTCTTACCACCAATACTTTTTTCCGTATTCATCATAATCACATTGTAATTTCTATCTGCTACATTTTTCCAATAATACATACCAAAATTGCCTTGTCTCATTGGAGCGTATTTAATAAAATAGTAAATCCAATCTTTGGGCGTTTCATTATTTTCAAGGTATGATTCAATATATTTCTCTATAAATTCATCATTTATGTTGGGTTCATAAAGAGTGGATAGCAGGCTATTTATAATTTCAAATGTGCCATCAAAAAATTGTCTCTGTTTTGTTGGGTGGAATAAGTCAAACCAAACGGATTCATTGTATCTTGCTCCAAACTGGAAACGCCAGGATATAAATTGAGAATAATCGCCAATAGTTAATAAACCTCTGTTTATAAGGTCTTTATTGCAATTATTATATAGTAGCCTGAATTTTTTAAAGTTGCTACTGTTGTTCAAATCGATAATTGAGACACAGCCTTTCAATAATGAATGGTCTTCTAAATGATACAATTCGTCTTCTTTTTCCGCATTGTCTATTAGCCATTCAATTTTTTTCCGCTCTTCCTCTTTTTGCCTTACGTTATACCCAAGTTCACCACTTTCGGATATTGGAATTTCACCGGAAAGAATGATTGTTTCAGATTCGCTGAGCAATGTTTTCATACGTTCATCACGAATCTCATCGGTAGAATTCCAAATCAAATTTCTTATTATTCTTATTCTTTTGCGAAATTGGACTTCGGAAATGGTCTCTTTGTTCTGAAGATAAGTGATAATGGAATAAAGCAATAACATCTTGTTTAACGGAAATCTTCTGTTTCTACCATAGTACTCCCCATAATTGTCAAGACATTCTTTGAAGATATTCAAATCATCCTGATAGATTTTTACTTTATCGCTTTGAAAAATGTTTTTTGAAAAAAACTGTTCGAAGAAATTTAAAATATCCAGTTTATACCAACAGTCAAACGAATTTTTCAGATACAAGATATTTTCTTTTGCTTTGTAATTTTCATTGCTATATAACAAGTGTGCCACCTTGAATTCATCTCTTTCCAATTCAAGTCCTGATTTATAAGTGATAATGTCGGTAATGAAATGAAAATAACGCATAAATTCATCATCAATAACATTATTGTCACCGCGGTAGGGGAATAACATGTCCGTCCAGTCAATGTCAAACTTATGATTGATTTCCATTGAAAGTTCTTCTGAAATATGTTTGATAATCCCTTCAAATTCCGCTTTAAAATGCTCAAAAGGAGTTAATGGTTTACCGCGTGAGTTCATTTTAATATATAAATCATCGGTAAGCCCCATTTCGGCAAGTGGTAAAAAATAAAAGCTGATAATCTTGTTAGTTACCAATGATTCCCATAAGCCTGATTGATTATCAAATTTCTCATGAATGGCATCTATCATTACCATCATACTTTGAATTGTAGGGTCGTTTTTCCATTCGTAAGGATACCAAGACTGATCCTTAATGGCATCGGACAACATATTGGCATTAAAGTCGGGAGAATACTTTACTAACTCATGACAAAAATCGCGAGAACTAAATCTGGTATCGTATGAGAAGCTTTTGAGGAAGTCATATTCTTTTACTCCAACAACTTCCTTTTTTGCAATATACCAATGTAATAAGAACAGCGTTGTTAATCGCTGCTGACCATCGAGAGGCGTTAAAACACCATCTTTGGAAACATCACCGTACACAAAATCCAAGGTTATATGTTTATTGCCAACTATTGATTGAAACAAAGCATCCAAAAATCGCTCTCTGATTCTTTTTATTTCCTCATTCCTTCTGCCTTGTGCATAATCCCTTTGAATGATTGGAATTTCAATTTTGCTTAATGTTATATTCTTGTCTTCAAACTCGAAAGTGCTGCCAAAAAGACTTTGAAATGTATATTCTCTTGTGTTCATAAAATGATTTCCTTTTGAATTAGAGCTAAATAAACCCTTAATACATTATCCATTTCTGCTACATATCCGTCTCTATCAGCTTTGCCCCAAAAATGGACTTGATTTGATTCGGACGGTGTATAATATTTAAGAAAAACTCGTCGGGTACATACAGGAATGTAATCACTTGTTTTATCCATTTCAAGTATTTTATTGCGTTTTACATCAAAAGCAGAATTGTTTAACGCTGAATTGTCTGATTGCCCCAATAATGCTAAATTTGAAAGCGAATGAGTGTATTCAATGCTTCCATCTTCTGACAGAATGGTGGTAATTCGATTGAACAGTGTTGAAAATTTATCTCCAGTCAGTTTCTCATCATTCACAGCATCAGATATGTCCTGAATTATACTCGAATCTAATTTATAATCAACAGTAAATAAAGAATTCTTGTGCAATTTCAACCATTCTGCCCACTGTTCTTTTTTATTCAAACCTTGCGATTGCTGTGCGTGTATATGCTCTAAACTCCAATCTTCCTGTTTGTGTTTGTCGAATGGGAAACGCATTGTTTCATCCGATTTTTGCCTAATTGTTTCCACATTGAAAAGGAGTAATAACTTCTCAATAAATCCGTAATCTGTCTTATTGTCGTATGATAGTTCGCAATAATCTTTCTTGAAATCAATGCTGTTAGCAATTAATGCGTCTAACGAATTTTGAAAGGTTGTTTTGGTAATGTCCTTCGACTCGTTAATTAGTCCTTGTAGGCTTTTCGATTCAGAGGCTATCAAATATCCTATTTTGTGGTATAAATCAATGTTTTCGTACCATTCTTTTAATCGTTGATAGTAGCGTAATATCTCTGTCCAAATATCCGATTTCTCTTGTTTTAGTTTGATTTCTTTATCAAAATGGAAAAAGGTAAAGAATTTTTCACGTTCCCCTTTTTGTTTATTAGCTATCAAATCAAAAATCAATTCGATACGGGTTGAGTATGACTTTGGATTTTCATTTGTGATAAAATACCACAAACTATCGTTATTCAGCTCTTTTTCAATAATATCCCATTCGGTAGCTATCTCTAATTGCTTTCTATTGTCAATGCCGTTGTTTCTACTTAGAAACAATGCTTTTACAAGTTCTGCATTCGTTAAAGGAATGCGCCCAATATTTAAACGAGTGAATAGGGAAACTGAATCTTCGGTAGAATCGACCTCATACCAAATAACACGAATCTTTCTGTTTAATTTTGAGCTTAATTCAATCGCAGTTTGTGACTCATCGTCTTGTTTTCCAAACCATTCTATAATAGTTTTTGTAGCTTCGTTGAAAAAATACTCATCAATAATATTAGTTTCAATATCGATATTTTTAAAATCTATTGATTCTAAAAACAGTCTGCTATTCGTTCTGGTCTGATAGTCAATTGAAAACTTAATTTGACTTTTAGGCAAAAACTCTTTAATGTATTTGAGAATAATATAGAGCGTTGTCAATCGTTGCTGACCATCGATTAGCTCAAATCTCTTTTCGCCGATTTTCCTTACAACGATAGGTTGCAAGCTATAATTTTTCCCTTCGCCTATTTCGTGAATGTCGTTTAACAGCATCTTTACTTCCTCTTTCCAACGATAGCCACGCTGGTATGCAGGCACATAAAATTCACCTTCGATATTACCAACTAATTTGGGTTCTAAATGTATATTGTTCATCATTTTTACCTATCAAATATTAATTTTCATTTTATGTCACATCGTTTATGCACGGAGTTTTATTCACTTGCCCAATAACATCCCTCTAACCTCACCCAACCATGTTTTTTTTAGCATTAGTTGTAACTGCGATATTGGTTTGTATTTGTAAATCAGTGTTTTGCAATATTTTTATCACATTCATAAACTTGAAAATTTAAACTACAACAACCACTTTAAACGGGTAAAACGGGTTTCCGATATAAAAGCCTGAGTATGTTCTGAAAAGCAGCCCAAAAGTACATACTAAAAATGCGTTCTCAACAAGCCCATCGTAATTTATAATAGTTATGGATAAGGGTTTCGCGTGTAAACAATAGCTGAATGTTTTGCCCCATCGGCATTGGCTTTTGCATACCAAGCTTGCTGTAAACCTGCACTCTTTTGCCGCTTTGGCAGGCAACAGAAACAGAAATATTTTATCAAAATGCAGATAACCGCCGAACATTTTGTAAATTAGCACGTTTAAACTTTTGTCCCTATTCTCCAAAAACTCGAATAACCTACTATTAATTAATTTAAGTGATATGGCCGAAGATCGCTAATGCTTTGTTAATGAAACAATACTTGATTTTACTCCACAATTTCGCATAAAATGACAAACCCTAACCCCCAACTCCCAAACCCTAACCCCTAAAGTTTCACCCCCCGAATAGTTACAAATCCTTTAATTGTGCATTAAAATTATTTTTATGATTTCGCACGCTTTGACTATTACTGCCAACGAACTTAAACGGCATTTTGATGAGGCTTATAATGTCCCCGTTACCAATGACGAAGTTGGTCTTGGGAATCTTGCCGAGGGTGTGGTAAGCAGCAGTTCCGCATCAGGGGTGCCACGAAACAAACTTATTTTATCGGTTGTAAACATAAAAGAAGAAAAAACCCTCAAAAACCTTCCCGCCGTTGTCCGCAACGATGTTACCCTAAGGGCAACCTACGAAAACCCACCTGTATATCTCAATTTTCAAATACTCATAACCGCCACACACAGCGAATATACCAATGCCTTGTTGGTGCTGTCGAGGGCTATCAGGTTTTTTCAATCAAAAAATACTTTCACGCAAAACGATGTCGCCCCGGCATCCATTACCACTCTTGCGCCGCCCAACCCGCTCGACCAACTTGATACTTTTAAACTGATTTTCGATTTGTACTCGCCTACCATGGAAGAAGTGAACCACCTTTGGGGCACACTCGGGGGCAAACAATACCCATTTGTTATTTATACACTCCGCATGATTGACCTGAAATACAGGGCGGTACAAGCTGAGAGCGGTTTGATAACAGAGGTTGTAAGCGAATTTAAACATATTTAAACCAATCACGGACTGATATGGCCGAACGTATCGTAAATGGATTCAAGCGCCTTTTTGAGGTGCGGCTCCTCCACCATTATTGGCTGGATGAGGGTGTGGACTGTTTCGATACACTTCCCGACAACGTGAAGAACAAAAGATTGCTTTCGTACGATTCGCGCAATTTTGTATCATTAAACCCAACTATTTCCACGCAAAAAAAACTGTCTGCCTTGGGAGGCGTTTTCCGCAATACCGCTTTGGGTTTGGTGGTTGCCGTGCCAAAAGATACTTTAGTTGCCGACGACGAAACTTTTACATTTACCATTTCAATCACAGATCCTGACTTTAACAATTATACCGCTTTAAGTTTATTGAGCAGGAAAATCAGCGAAACTTACCTTAAAGTTGAGGAAAATACTAAGACATTCAGATATAAGGAAAATGTGCCGGTTTTCTCAAACCTTACAGGTTCCAAAAGGGGATTTGATCCGAACAAATCCCTTTTCCTTTCCAACGAAATCCCATCGGCTTCGGACAGCGACAAAGTGGAATTTTTAAATATTACCGGGGGCGAACTTCTACAACTGATAAGTTCTCAGCCCTTGGCGGAAACCCAGAAAATTAGTTCCGTGGCCGCAAATATGCCTGTTTTCTTCAACCAGCTTGATTCACCATTGATTGTTCCACCTGTTGGCGTAAGCGGCTCGCCAGAAAAAGGCATCCTACTTGATAGCGAAATACCCGACGATGTGTTTGGATTGATCAAGATTACGGCAAAAAACAATACCGACCCCGATTTTAGTTGCACCAGTGCAGGAATGCCAAAGCCAAGTTGCCCTGTGTTTCAAATACGGCTTAAAAACCGCTCGGCGGTGTGGAAATATATAAGCAAAAACACAGGCCTGCCCATTACCGAAAGCAGCGAACCCTTACCACTCACTTACTTTGGAAACCCGTCAATAAAACCAAAACCATCAGGATTAGCCGTAAAAGCACAGTTTGAAGATGGCGATACCACAAAAAAGATTACTCAACTTTATATTGAAATTTACGAATAGCTGAACCTTCATTAAACACGTTAAAACCAAAACAGTATGGCAACATCGTACAAAACCCCCGGGGTTTATGTGGAAGAAATTCCAAAATTTCCGCCCTCCATCGCTCCTGTGGAGACCGCAATTCCTGCATTTATTGGTTACACCGAAAAGGCTGTTTTGGAGACAGTTGGTGACCTGAAACTGAAACCTACCCGAATTTCGTCGTTGGTAGAATACACAAATTACTTTGGTGGCCCTCAAAAAGAGCAGGAAATCCTGGTAACCGTAAACCAAACCCAGGTTGATGGTGTTACCACCGAAATCAAAGCAATTGCCTCGCTTGCTGAGGTTTCGCGCAGCAAACACCTGATGTATTATGCGCTGCAGTTGTTTTTTGCCAATGGCGGCGGGCCATGCTGGATTGTGTCCGTAGATAATTACAAGGCAGTTTTTGGTGCCGCTTTGGTTGAATCAGAGTTGAAAGCAGGCCTCAACACACTTGTAAAGGTTGACGAACCAACGCTGCTTGTTTTCCCGGAAGCCCAAAACCTCTCGATTGCCGATTTCAAATCCATACACGATGCAGCGCTGAAGCAATGCAATGATTTAAAAGACCGATTCGTGATCATGGATTTGCATGGTGGCACCATTTCGCTGAACAACCCCGCCTCAGTGCTGCTTACTGCCGTTGACAATTTCAGGGATGATGGCATTGGCATGAATTCGTTGAAATATGGTGCAGCTTATGGGCCAAACATCGAAACCGTGCTCGACTATGCTTTCGACGAAGCAGAAACCGATGTAATTATTGTTACCAATGCGGTTCCTGCCGTTGCCGTTAAGCTAAGCACACTAAAGGCTTCGAGTAACCAGATTTATGAAATGGCCAAAACCGCCATTCTCGACATGCCTTGCAAACTGCCACCGGCAGGCGCAATTGCCGGAATTTATGCCGCTGTTGATAACAGCCGTGGCGTGTGGAAAGCTCCAGCCAATGTTAGCATAAACGCGGTAACACAGCCAACTATCCAATTCTCGAATGTGGAACAGGATCAGATGAACGTGGATGTAACTGCGGGCAAATCGGTAAATGCCATACGGACTTTCACTGGAAAAGGCCCTATACTTTGGGGCGCACGCACACTTGCCGGAAACGACAACGAATGGCGTTATGTAAGTGTGCGCCGTTTCTTCAACTTTGTGGAAGAATCGGTTAAAAAAGCCACCGAACAATTTGTTTTCGAGCCAAACGATGCCAACACATGGGTTCGTGTACAGGCCATGATCGAAAATTTCCTCACCACACTTTGGCGTCAAGGCGCTTTGCAAGGGGTTAAAACCGAACATGCTTTCTTTGTTTCGGTAGGGCTTGGCAAAACCATGACCGCACTCGATATTTTGGAAGGCCGTATGATTATTGAAATTGGTATGGCTGCCGTTCGCCCCGCCGAGTTTATCATACTCCGTTTCTCCCATAAAATGGCAGAATCTTAGGCCACATTTTCAATCGGCACAAGCACATATTTATTCATACAACTAATAAAACAAAATTATGGCACAAGAATATCCAATCCCACGTTTTCACTTCCAGGTGGACTGGGGTGGCGCAAAAATAAGTTTTACCGAAGTTACAGGCTTGGACATGCAGGTTGAAGTAATAGAATACCGGCATAGCGACAGCAAAGATTTCTCGAAAATAAAAATGCCCGGATTGAAAAAGTTCAGCAATATTGTTATGAAACGGGGCAAATTCGAGGGCGACTTCGATTACAATTCCTGGCTCGACGAAATTGCCAACGAACGGGTTAACGGAAGGCGCGATGTGGTAATCAGGTTGTTGAACGAAAAACACACACCTGTTGCTGCTTGGGCAGCCACCCGTTGTTTTCCAGTTAAAATTACCGCGCCCGACCTCAAATCCGATGCCAACGAAATTGCTGTCGAAAGCATTGAAATTGCACACGAAGGCTTGAAACTGATGAAAATTTAACATGTGGTTATGGAGAGCTACTATCCGCCTCTCGGTTTTAGCTACCGTGTAGAGTTTAGCATCAGCAGCAACAGGTACGATGTGAGTTTCCAATCCGTGTCGGGCCTTAGTGTTGAATATGATTTTGAAAGCTACAAGGAAGGTGGCGAAAACCGTTTTGAGCACAAGTTACCGGTACGGACAAAATATTCCGATTTGGTACTCCGGCGGGGCATGCTCACCGATTCGGATGTAATAAACTGGTTTAAAGCTGCTTTTCAAAACCGCGAATTTCAACCGGCAGATGTAACTATTTCCCTTTTAAACGAAAAACTGGAAATTTTACGCACCTGGGTCATAGTTCAGGCAATACCTAAAAAATGGCAGATCAGCGATTTTAGCTCCACCGACAGTGCAATAGTGGTTGAAACCATTGAATTGGCCTATCGGTATTTCACGGTTCAATAGATAGTTAATGTTGATTTTACGTCTGCAACTGCTTTGATTTTTCGACCAACGCGACGGCACGACAACACGACGGCACGACAACACGGTTGCAGGACAACTCAACAACCCGACAGCTCAACATCTCAACAACTCAACATCTCAACAACCCCTCAACCCATCAACTCATCAACCCAACAACCCATCCTATGCCTATCGAAATCAGGGAACTTGAAGTAGTAATGTCGGTTTCGGCACCGCAAGCTTCTGCCATGTCCGGATCTTCAAGCCCGGAACAAAATTCGGACGGTGGAGGTGGCGATGTGGATCAAATTGTAGCCCAATGTGTTGAACAAGTTTTGTTTATATTAAGCAACCAAAACGAACGCTGATGGCAGTTATTGGAAAACTTGAAAAAATGCTCATTCTGGCATTCTCCGATTCGGAGAGTGCCGAGAATGGCGGATTGAGCGATGCCGACGATTCCTACGAGGCGCTTATCAACCCCGAAACTTATACCCTTGCATACAAACTGAAATTTTCGGGCGGCAGGCAAGGACAAGGCACCAGCGGCGCACAGTTGCGTTACGAATACACAGAACCCGAGGAAATTACTTTCGATTTCCTGTTTGACAACACAGGCATTATTGATGGAAACCCAAGGGATAGCGTTGCCGGCGACATACAGCGTTTTAAGGAAGTATTGATTGCCTACCAAGGCGATTCGCACGAACCCAGGCATTTTAAATTAGTTTGGGGCGAAAATTCCATTTTCAAAGGCCGGGTTACCGA
>CAJAXK010000277.1 GCA_903946925.1 uncultured Bacteroidales bacterium
ATGTGCGGGAGGCATGTGCGTAGCAATACACAGCAACTACAAAAGCTTGGTTTTGTGCCATATCCCATGCCTTGTATTGCGGGAAGATACCTTCGGATTAGAAACGCATTGTATTTTTATAAAGCCTTGATTTTTGGTTACTTTTTGATCAAGCAAAAAGTAAAAAATCTAAACCATTTTGACCAAAGTTTTAGTTTTGCTGACAGTCAGATAGCACCTCAAAATAAGAATTAGCCATAAAAAAAGGATTCCGGGTTGGAATCCTTTTTCTGAAAATCGCTCAGGTTGTTTATTGCATTATTTTGAGTTCTTTTATCAAGTTGCTGGCACCCGCATATTTTTCGATCACAAAAAGCACATAACGAACATCAACATTGATGGTGCGCTGTAGTTCTGGCTCAAAAAGTATGTTGCCGCTCATAGCTTCCCAGTTGCCATCAAATGCAATCCCGATCAGTTCGCCATCGCCGTTTATTACCGGGCTTCCCGAATTACCACCGGTAATATCGTTATCGGTAAGGAAACAGGTGTAAAGCTTACCGTTTTCGCCATAGCGGCCATAATCTTTTTTATTGTACAGTTCTTTTAATTTGGCTGGTACAATAAATTCTTCGTTGTTTGGGTCTTCTTTCATCATCACACCATCGAGGGTGGTATAATAGTTATAATGCACTGCATCGGCTGGATAATAATCGAGCACCTTGCCGTAAGTCATACGCATTGTGCTGTTTGCGTCAGGATAGAAACTTTTGGTTGGGTTCATTTCGCGCAAAGCGGCAACAAACAGCCTCTGGGCTTTTTTGTTTTTGGCACCAAGTTCCTGGTTTGTTTTTTGCAATGCCTTGAAAGTATCCATAAAGGAGTTATACAGAACAAAAGCAGGGTCGTTCTGGAGTTTTTTCAGGTTTGGTTTTTCGAGGAAAGCGTTGAATTTGGCTTCGGTATAAAAAATCGAATTTTCGAATAATTCGGCAACATACTTATTGATGTCGCCCTTGTATTTTTTATCAATGGCTTGAAAAACAGCAGGTTGTTGTGCTACAGGTATATTGGTTTTGAACAAGGTAAGCAATGCTGCAAGCACATTTTGCTCAATCCCATTATTGTATTCCTTAAAATGTTCCTTGGATGTTTCCTTATATTTTTCCATCTGTTTTTTAAGGTCATCGCCTTTAGCACCTGTTTTTAGCAAGGTTTCGATTGCGGTAGCCTGTCCAGGAAATGGGAAAGCCTTAGAGCCAAAGAAACAAAGTTGTGTGTACCACATTTGCTGGTACAGGTTCTGTTCTTTGTATTGTTTGTAAATATCGGCGTAAGTGGACAATACATCACCATATTTGGCTTTGCGTCCGGCATCGGCATCAATCCATTTTTGGAGTTGTTTTTCGAGGTCTTGTTTTTTTGATATAACATCCAAACGTTTCAAATCGCGGGCTTCGCCCATTTTGTTTTTCCAGAAATTGGCCAAGCTTGCATACGTGCTGGCATAAGCAATACGTACTGCATTATCGGCATCCATACCTGCTTTTTGGTTTTCCAAAACTATGCCAAGCCCTTTAACAATAACTGGGTCGATATCGTTGAGGGTTGCATCGCAGGCCCATGAGTTGCGGTAACGGTCGGTGGTTCCAGGATAGCCCCAAATCATGGCGAAATCGTTTTTTTTGTACCCTTTTACCGAAACAGGTAAAAATTGTTTGGCTGCCATTGGAACATTATCTTTCGAATATTCGGCTGGCGATCCATCAGGCGCGGTGTAAATGCGGAAAATGCTAAAGTCGCCGGTATGGCGTGGCCACATCCAGTTATCGGTGTCGCCACCAAATTTCCCGATTGATGAAGGAGGTGCCCCAACCAAACGTATATCGTTATACTTTTGATAAACAAACATATAATACTCGTTCCCGTTAAAGAAGCTCTTTAGTTCTACTTCGTATTTCCCATCTTCGGTAGCTGCTTTTTTCAACTCTTCAACCTTTTTAGTGATGGCTGCACTACGCGCTGCTTCGTCCATATCGGCTGTTACAGTTCCTAAAACATCAGATGTCATATCTTCCATACGAACAAGGAAGGTAACAAACAAACCTTCGTTTGGAAGCTCTTCGGTTTTGTTCATTGCCCAAAAACCATCGGTAAGGTAATCGCGCTCAATGGAGCTGTGGTTTTGGATAACATCGTAACCACAGTGGTGGTTGGTAAAAAGCAGTCCTTCGGGCGAAACGACTTCGGCAGTGCAAAATCCGCCAAGGCTAACAATGGCATCTTTAAGGCTTGAGTGGTTGATGCTGTAAAGTTCTTCGGCAGTAAGGTGAAGACCCATTTTTTGCATATCAACATAGTTTAACCTTTCAACGAACATGGGAAGCCACATCCCTTCGTCGGGTGTATTGGCTGCTTTTGCGAAAACCGCTGTGAGCAGACAAAAAGCAAGTACGATTTTTTTCATTTTTAATAGTTGTAAGTAAGGGTTTAGAACGCAAAAGTAATTCTTAAATCCATAAAAACCATATCCTTAACGGTTTCAAAGGTCAATCCTCTACAAGTTGGATTAAATTGTCTGTAAGTTGGCAAATAAATCCTGTAAAAAAGAGTTCAAAATTTTCTGATCCTTCTGTTTCGTGGGGATATTTTACAATGGGTTGAAAGCGGCAAACAGGCTTCCGCAGATAAATCAAATTCAAAGCTTTGAGTCCGCTCCGATAACCCTAAAAAAGAGAAAACCACGGAGCAATGTGCTGAGTCTGCCGAAGCAGCACAGAGTACACAGAGGTACACATAGTAATGTTAATCAGTACTATAAGCTTTGTGAAACTTATAGAGTTAGTGCCTTTGTGGCGAAAAAAGACTTGTCGTGGTGGACTCAGCTTTTCAAATATTGCTTTATGTTCACAATTTCAAAAATCCCTTCAATAACCTCTAATCCGGCTCGCGAAGCCGTATCGTTGAATATTTCATTGCCTTTGTTGTCGAATAGCGTGACTTCCAACTCCGAATCAATACTCTCCTTTATCCTCCGGCTCATAACCCCTGATTTTGGTGCTAACAAAACCCCGGTTTTCTTTAGGGCTGCCGTTATTGTAAGTTGATACTGTTTGCTCCTGAAACCCAATGTAAGCATTTCATCAACCAAATTTAGTGCTGTAATCTGCGAGTTGTTGTACGTGCTAAAAGGATAAAAATTTCCAGCGAAGTACAAGAAACCGAGGAATCCCGTAAAATAGTGGCC
Source organism: uncultured Bacteroidales bacterium (assembly GCA_903946925.1). GTDB lineage: Bacteria > Bacteroidota > Bacteroidia > Bacteroidales > UBA4417 > UBA4417. The sequence continues at coordinate 3,227 of CAJAXK010000277.1, forward strand.
CAGCCAGGGTATTTTTGCAATACTTATCATAATACAGGCATCCGATTTGGCAAAAGAGTTGCTTTGCAACCAAATCCACGATTCGGGAAAGGATTTCCCCCAGTCCTTTTCAATATATCCTTTGCCTCCCGAAAAATCAACCTTTAAGGAATCGATAAGCAAACTGCCTTCAATTGCATGTGAAACCGATACAACGCCATGCTTACATTCCATAAAAGGGACAAACGAGTACCAGTCCATTATGCCGGGTGAAAATGTGGAGCGTGGATATTTAACGCCGTTTGCATATTGTAATAAACCTTTTACAGCAATTTGTGGCGAATTGATATTCAACAACATAGAATCGGCTGTAAATATTGAATCACCAACCGTAACCCTAAATGTTTCCTTGTCGAAGCTAAATGCAGAAACCGGGTATTCGATATACTGTGTTTCGCCAGTCAACCCATTTATTATTTGAATAAAAGCATGTGGGTTTTCCTTGTTTAGGGATATACCGGGGATGAACGAATACACGTTTTCGAGGTTTTTCGAAACATGCTTAAAGTACCAACCTTCAAAATAATTCTTGCTTTTCAGATTTCCCTGAAAAACTTCTGGTTTTAAAATGCGCATACTTTTGGTTTTGGTTGATGTGGGTTTGTATTTATGCTTGGGTTATAGTAAAATTGATGAGTTACGAAATACGAGTTACGATTTACAATTTGTTTTTAGTTGGTTATACTCGTCAATCGTAATTCGTCAATCGTAAATAAAACTTTACTGTAAGATTAGATTCGAATGAATCGCCAATATCCAAAGCGGTGGTCAAAAAATACAAATAACACCTATCCTAAGCAAGGCAGGTGTTATTTAATTGGTTAGGTAGGTTTTGTAATTGTGGAAGCAAAAGTGTTATGCTTCTACCAATGCTTTGTACTGCTCTGGGTTGAGTAATTCCGAAAGTTTCGACAAATCAGCAATTGCTACTTTTACAATCCAGCCTTGTCCATAAGGATCTTTGTTTATAAGTTCAGGCTCGTCGTTCAGAGCTTCGTTAAACTCCACAACCTCACAGCCAATTGGCATAAACAGGTCGGAGACAGTTTTTACGGCTTCTATTGTACCAAAAGTTTCACCTTCGGCCAAGGTTTCCCCAACTGTATCAACATCAACAAAAACAATGTCGCCTAATTGGTGTTGGGCGAAATCGGTAACGCCAACAATGCCGGTATTGCCTTCAACTTTGATCCATTCGTGATCATTTGTGTAGTAAAGATTTTCAGGAATATTCATGGTTTATATTATTTTTTCGCTGTCAAAATTACACATTGTCTGCAACTTGCAACCACAACTTTTCAAATTAGAATGATTCTGAATAATATAGCCTGAAAAGCTGGCGCAAGTTTAGGTTTAAGCCAAAGGGCTAAAAGGATTTGCAAAAAAATCAGGTATGCGGCTTTGAGTTTTGTTCCTGCTTTTCCCCGAAAGGTTATTCAAAATCATCAAGCCGCTTGTTTCTGCCATCATTAAATTCAGCCACCAATGAACATGCAATTTGGTGTGGCCGTTACTGTGCTAAAGTAAACCTGAGCGAAAGCCCGGCATTGGTGTTTGAAGTAGGAATTTGGGCCGAAACGTGTGGTTTGCTGATAGTTTGGTCGTAAAACAGCCTGATATTTACTTTGGAACTGATCATATAATCGGCTGATGCATTTATTGAAACCTGCCTTGTTCCAGTCGAAATCTGGTTGTTGTTTTCTTCTATGCGCCTCAATATGGTTTTGTTGTCGCGGATTGAAAAGTCAAGTTTAACATTGAGGTCGCTTTTCATTTTCACGGTTTTTCCGGTAGCAAGGGACCGCACCTTAAATGGCACGCTTTTAAACCTATATCCTGTACCTATAACAAATTCGTTAACCTTTATCTCGGTGAGTTGGTTGTTAACAAAACTGAGTGAAAGGTTTCGCGTTTTTTTGTATTCCAAACGGCCAAGCATACTGTTTTTCATCGTAACATCAAAACCAATAAAAGGGCCAAACTGCTCGGTAATGGAAATGACATCCATGCGTTTTTCAGGAATAAAATTCCTTGCGTTATCCAACGCGGCAGGGAAACCGCTCGCACTTTGGTAATTAACGTCAGTGAGGAAACCGCCAACAGAATACACCGAACGGTAGGCGTGTGAAACATTGAACGACTGGAAATACTGTCGTAATGAGGGTACGCTTTGGCTTACATTATATGTGATGCGCCAGTTTGGATATGGTATTTTTGGAAAGGCGTTGAACTTTATTGTATTGGGGTCTTTTCCGCCATAAGCTGCCAAAAACGATGCCATAAGCACCTGTGGCTGTGTAGGCCCATAACCATTGGGGAAGCCTAAAGAGTCGAGGCCTACCGAGTTTGGGTTTTCGTTAGCCATCCGCTGTGCAATTGGCAACCTGTAGGCAAGCATTTGTTCAAAAACAGGACTCACATTATCACTGTTGTCGTTTTTAAAGGCTGTTGCCCACATAATATACGACATACTAAACGCACCTCTGTCCTGGGAGGCAGTCTCTAGGAAACTACCAACGCCATTTGCTTTGTAATAGGCTTGATGTATTGTTGAATAATCCCTTTCGGCGGTAACATCAATTTTAAAGTTTCGCACAGGTTCCACGGTTGACCGGAACGTGATTTTCTCGCTTTCCCTCACAATATATGGATTGTTCAACAAAGTATCCATAGTTATCCATCCCGAAGTTGCAGCGGTATATTTTATGTCTTTTTGGCTACCGAATATAAATCCTAAACCGGGAGCATTAAGGCCCCAGTTGTTTCCAAGTGGGCCGGGTTCGGGAATAAAACCTGGCAACAAAGTTCCATTAGAACGCGAGTAGGTGAGGGTTGCTTCTTTAACTGACATCAATACGCCCAAAGTGTAAGTGCCTGCAATTTTCAGATAATCCTTTTTGGGTTTGTCGAGGCTATCGGCAGCAGCGGGTTTCCCGGTTTTATCGTCTGGTTTAGCATTGGGATCTTTCCCTTTTTCCTTTTCCTGAGGTTTGGTCCCATCGCGCCCAGGCATTTTTCCGGGCTGTGTTTGGCCCATGCTTTGTAAGTCCATCCGTGCTTTTTTCAGGAATGGGACTTTGTCGTACAATGTGGTAAAGCGGAAAGAGTTGGTAATCTGTATGTCGCGCGAATTGTCGATAATATTGCCAAACCTTGCTTGCAACGAACGTGGCGCAGCTTCCCAGCGGTACTTCACCCCGTAACGCACATTCATGGTTACCCAATTTAAAATAGGCACTTTGTTAAAAGGCACAGCATAATTAATGTTGGCCATCTGGTTAAAGCGGTTGATTGTCCCAAAACCTTTTATTGAGTTCCAAACAGTATCGCGATAGCTTTCGTAGTTGCTGTTCTGTTTCTCGAATCCTCCGGATGGTTCATAAACATAACTGTTCACATTGGCGCTGTAATCTAATTTGAGCGATTGCGAAAAATCATATTTCACATCATAAATCCTATTCCAATCCCATTGCTTGGTATAATTGGGTTCGAGGATGATGAGAGCAGCGCTTTTGTTCCTGAGAAGTTTGCGTTCATAATCCCGGTACATATCGGTTCGGAAAGAGAGAAGTTTAGGAAGGTAATAAAAATTAAAGTCGCGTACCAAAGCCAGTGATTTCGACCTAATATGCTTTTGAAATGGCTTTACACTTTTAGGATTGATGGCAAAATTGTAACCAAGTCCAGCCCGATGCGATTTTCTCTTGTCCGATTCAATATCAATATTATGGCGGCTTATCTCGGAATAGGCATAAGAAAGGTCAAAATTTTCGATATCCCAAAGTTGTGGTTTTTGGTTAGCCCCGACCCTGTCCTTGCGTACATTCATAAAGTTCAGGTTTTGCCGCTTTATAACGTCGGTAGTAAGTTGTTTCAACGAATCGCGCTCAACTTTTGTCATATCTTCGGTTTGGCTGGAATACAGCACATCGGGATCCAAAGGATTGTATTGCGGGTTAGCAACAGTCTGCGAATAGTCGTAATGTACCGGAATGCGGATACCCGTTTTTTCGGGCAGGAATTTGCCAAGTTCAAGGTTAGTGGCAACATCAAACTGGCTTATTGATTCTTTTTGGCGTTCGTTCACTTTCTTCTCAATGCTGCCGAATCCAGGCGAACTGTATGCCCCCGACAACATTATATTTCCTAAATCTGCCAGGTTTGTTGCAACCCTAGCATTGGCTGCCCAACCCGATTTTTCGTTAAAATCGGTAAGCCGCAATTCGTTAACCCATATTTCGGCGCATTTTGCCTCCCCATCGTCGTTGTTTAGCTTATTTACATTCCGTTTTGGGTTTCGTACTCCAACCATCATGGCCCGCACATCGCTCAAACTTGGCGACCCAACAATCGTCATTTTATTGTACCCATCGGGTATGCTGAATGGGGTTGTAACGCTCATAACCGAGCCTGGGCGGTTCAATTCGTTGTTTCGTGCCTGCTTAATGCTTACAAGTTTCGCTAATTCAATATCCAATATATTGGCGCTGGGCCATATCCCGTTTTGATCTGCTGCCGAAGTGCCCCAGGGGGTAAACGAAAGTGGGATTTCGTACTCGTAGTAGTTATCCGTAAAATCGGATCCAAGCCTTACAAAAGCTGTCAGGTCGCCGGTTTGGAGTTCCTGCGATTCAATTCCTTTTTCAGCATGCAAATACATTTTAAGGTTTTTATAATCGCGGAAATCGAAGTCGGTAGTTTTATAAGCGCCACGGGCATCTCCATCAAGCAAATTGCAGATTTTCAGAACCATAGCCTGCTCGTTCATTTGCTGGTAATTTGTACTCGCCTGATTTATTTCGCGCTCAATGCCTGGCGGTGTAACATAAGGAATTGGGATCCTGTTTCCGTTTTCTTCAACACTTAATGTAGCAATATCGAAAGTTGTTCCATCCTGGTTTGGATCCGGAACATATTCGCCCGGTGTAAGCAAGCTATTGTAGTATTTTCTCCATTCGCCACGTTCGAGTTCAAGGGATGCGAACCTGCAAACCACAGCGGTGTCGAAGTTTTTAAAAAACATACGTATAAACCGTATCGATTTAAAATCCTGTATGCCACCAACTACCTTATCGGGATTTTGTACAGGTATTTTAAACTGGTACCATTTCACCCCGCCTAATTTGCCATTTTCCAGTTTTATAACCGTGGCATTCGGATCGGTAGCCAAAGTGCCGGAGGCATACATATCGGTGATGTAGTTCTCGCCAACTACCATGTTTTCAGGCTTCAGGATAACTTTGTATTGAAAATACCTTTCCTGATCGCTCAATGTATTGTCGTTGTTCAAATCTTCGACATTGGGGTTTCGCTGTCCGATGTCGTTACTGCTGTTGTTGTCGTTTTCGGGCGAATTCCCGTCGGGGCCGTTGTACCTTTTATATTTGGTTACAAGGCTGCCATAAGCAGGGTCGGTATCGTATTCGCCACCAACAAAGGAGTGGAAGTTATCGCCCGATGGGTCGGCTTGTGCTTTAGTATAAGCCTCTGATGCCCCGCCATAGCGGTCGAAAATCTTTTGCAGGAATTTTTCGTAAAAAAATGTTTGTTCGTCTTGGGTTGGCAAGCCATCAAAACCAACATCCTGAAAAGCCCTTGAATTTGGTTTGCTGTCGAACTGTACTGTAATAGCTTGTTTTGTCGGTACCCGGCCCCAAATGGTTGTATCAACATCAACAATAAGTTCGGAAGTTGGCAATCCGTTTTCGTACGATTTGCGTCCGTCGCGCAAAATATCCTCCGAAACATCGCCAAGGTTAAAGTAAAGTTCACCTCCTTTTTGACCTAATGCTGTTGACGATTCCGAGAATGGATCCATCATCCAAAAGGTAATATATTCAATATTTGCTGCTTCAAAATCGGAAGTTTCCATTTTGCGCATAATACCGCCCCAACGTGTTGAAGGAGCTTTAAGCAATCCCATCCCGTTATCATCCAATCCTCGCGAATAGGTTCCGGGAAGCACGTCGTAATTATATGGCCCACGTTCCTCTGGGAAAAATGCCACGTTGAAAATATTCATTGGCAAGGCCTGGTTTCCATATTGGTTTTCACGGTTAGGGAACAGCTCATTTTCATAAATTACACGTGTCGAATTTCGCGAAAGCTCATCGGAACTGATATTGTCGGGCCTGTAGTTTTTCGATTTGCCGTAAAAAACCGTGGGGTCAACGGTGTACCAGGCCGTGTTAGCCCTGTTGTAGCCATAAGCCAAGCCTGTATTGGGTGCTGCCTCGGGGAACATATTAAAGGTTGTTTGCCCTTGTGGCGTACTGGCAATTGACCATGAAGAAATATTGATAAGGGTTATTGTTGATTTTGCCCCTTCAAAATCATCAATGTAGGAAGTCCCCGCCTTGCCTATTGCACTTGAATGGCCTGGGATAAAATGGGCAAATTCAGCATCAACCCGTAACTTGGAAGGTGTTTTGGTGCTGAAAAACGGCAATTTATCCACCATTTTGGTAATGAACCCTGAATTTTTCTGGTAGTTTACACTTGCCCCCCAAATAGTGTTTGAAATAGGTGCATCGCCATAATTTGTCTTTTGGGTAATCGGTCTTTCGTACAAGTTTAGTATGGTGGCTCCTAACAACAGATCTTTATTTACCTTATAATCCACATGAGCCCCCATCAATGTCTGGCTATATACGTTGAACATGGAATTGTTTTCGAGTTGGATATTGATTGGGGTACCCGAATTTAAAACGCCTTCGTTAATAATTTTTACGCGACCAAGTGTGTAATCAACTGTGTAATCCGTATTTTCGACAAGTTGAACGCCACCGGCTGTTACCTTTACCGAACCTTGCGGCACATTGAGGGCATTAAGCGAAATTTCGGAACCCGATTCCGACTTATACTGCCCTTCCATTAGGTATTTATTCTTGTCGGGAAACTGCTGCGCCCCCGTTTTGGTCATGGTGTAAAGCGAATCGTAGCAATACTTGTCGGCAAAAGTTTTGTCGTTGATTTTATTGCGCAAATAACTGCCGAAAGGTTCAAGCACTGGAAAAAATATCCTTCCGTTCGACGATTGAATAGTTCCTCCATCGCGTGCTGCATTATCGATAAAATCAAAAACCCCATCATGTGGGGGGTTATTTTGTGGATCGAGGTTATCGAAGCCAAACAATTGGATAAGTGGAACTCCTTTGATGCCTTCAGGTCCATCGGTAAAAAAACCTGTTGGCACAGCACTGCTATTTCCCGAATAAAGTATGTTTAACGTAAAATCTTCTCTATTAATGTTGTATGCGCTGAGGTTGTAAACATTTTTGAGCATCAAATCCCACAAAGGGATGTTAGTGTTTGTGGCAGTGCTTTTTAATAGTTTCACCATCAGGCAACTTGTAGTTGGAATACCTTGATCGGAAAATTCGCCCACTTGGTAAACTTTTTCATCACCTAACACAGTGTATTGATAAGCAACTGCAAGTGTTTGGTCGGGATTGATGGTGGTGTTGAGTGAAATAAACCCTAAACGGCTGTTGTACATATACTCAGATGCGTTGAGTTTACGGGCACTCTCCACTTTTTCGAAATCAATGCCAGGTGTAAAGCCTTTTTGCTGGGTAAGGTAATTGGTGGCCGTATTGATATTTCTAACTTGTGATGTATCCAACAAATACAGCAAGTCGTTGGAACTATTGTCGGGATAGGGGAATTGTACCGAAGGATGTACGTTCTGGTTATAAGGTTCTTTTTCGCCAATATCCTGAAAAGCAACAAGGTTACGGTTTTCGGTAACTGCTGCACCAATGTTGGTGATCCAGACTTCAATTTTGGTTATATTGATGTTCGATGTAATTACCGGCAATGTTTTTAATGCGCCCTCGTACTGATCCCTATAATATTGGCCCATAAAAAAGTGCCTGTTTTCTTCGTAGTCGAGTGCCTGAGTGGAGAATTTTTGTGTTTGAGCTCCTCCTTGTACCGTAATGTTTTCGACCTGGCTCTGTTGCTGCGAGAAAACACCTGTAACCGTGGCTTTGCCAAACTGCAATTGGGTTTTAAGCCCAAAAAGGCTTTGGCTTCCGGTTATAAGTGAGCTGTTAACTGGCATACTTACGTTGCCGGCCTCAATAATCTTGATGATTTCGTCCTCTTTGCCTTCGTATTTAAGTTTTAATTTATTCTCAAAATCGAAGGTTGCTTCGGTGTTGTAGTTGGTATTAAATTCAATTTTATCACCAATTTTTGCCATTAAGCTTAATTGGATTTTCATATCGAAATCGAAATTGGTGGTACGTCGCAGGCTTTTGCTTATAAAAGGGTCGTCGCGGCGGTTGGAAATTACGCCAAAAATAAGCTCTGCGCTTCCCTGTGGCCTTACGTCAATAGTATTTCCGCCAAAAATCCGGTCGAAAACCGCACCGCCAACACGCAATTGTGGAATAACACCCAACCTTGTGGCGCCCGACGATGCGTTGGCACGTTCTTTCCAATAATTGTCGAGGGCCTTACGCGTATCCCATTTCCGGTATTCGTCGAACGACATGGAGGCAGGATTCCGGTAATCGAAACTGCCAATTTTATCCGTTATGGTATATTCGTTGTTTATGGGGTCGTAAATAACATCCTGTTTTTGGTTGGAGGGGTTTTCGAGGTATAAGCCGCCTGATGGGTTTACTTCATAAGGGTTTTGGCTTGCGGGAATAGGGAAAATCAAAGTGGTATCGGGACCAGACGAGTCGGGGATTGCGACAAAATGGCCTTGCCCAAGTTTTTCAGGCGAAATGCCAAGAGACGAACTTACACCCCAAACAAGGGATATTAGAACCGTAAAAAATGAAAACCTGAAAGTATATTTTATATATTTCTTCAAACCAATGATTTCTTTATCATTATGTAGCCACCAAAATATTTTTGGCCTTTGGGTTAGCGTTTGCTGGTATGGAAAAAAGCACTAATTTAACCAACATTTAAAGGACTTTTAGCGCATTTTTTATCAATTGATCAACTGGTAGCGAGCCTCCGTTTGCTTTAAGTATCTGATCCAGTGCTTTCTCGGCTACCGGCCTGTTAAACCCAAGCATTACCAATGCAGATAACGCTTCATGTTTGCCTGTATTGTGCTGGCTTATTAAATTTTCGCCAGCAGGCAAATCCTTCATTATTTTATCTTTAAGGTCGATAATGATGCGCAATGCCGATTTGCCGCCAATACCTTTGATAGATTGCAGCAGCTTTACATTTTCGGTGGCAATGGCATCCGACACTTCACTGGGTGTAAGCGATGACAATATAAGCCTTGCCGTATTGGGACCAACCCCCGAAACCGAGATAAGTTGCTGAAAAACATGCCTTTCACCCGTGTCGGCGAAGCCATAAAGTATCAATGCGTCCTCGCGCACGATAAGGTGCGTATGTAAGCGGCAGGATTCCTTCCCGTTGAGCTGGGTAAATGTATTGAGCGAAATATTTATACTATACCCTATTCCTTGACATGCTATTACGGCATTGGTTGGGTTTAGGTCGGCAATTTTGCCTTCGATAAAGGAATACATACAGCAAAAATTTGGTTGTTTACTATTGGGGTTAAAGGGTGTAGGTGTGAAGATGATAAAAGAGTACGCCGAAAATTAAGGTTGCCACCTGTGAAAAGCAATGGCGGCATTAACCGAAAAAGTCAGCAAAAGTAAGAATTACAGGCCAATAAAGAAACTGGGGTTTGAAGCATCAACCACAATAAATGTATGTAAGGGCTCAAATGTTTCAACAAACAGGTAACCCCGGGTTTGTAGGAGCGTTTGTTTTGAAGCTTGGTTATGTTTTTATTTTTAGTATTATCATTTTAGTCTAATTGTCGTAAAATGAGGCAGCATTTAATCCAAGTATTTTTTTTTGCTAAAAAGTTATTTGTTAGATATTTAGTCAGTTTCCAAAAAACTATGAGAGATATAACTCCAAACGTATACTTAATTTGTTATTTGTTTTTTTAGAATACTGGTAATGACATAGATGAGGCCCATAGATAGTAAAGAATGTGCTAAAAGCTTTTGTCCACGTAGCCAAATATCCTTAGTCCTCATTGTTATTTTTGTATAAATACCGAAAATGTCGTCTCCATATTTTGGAGGGAACAAAACAATTACAACACCATAAATAATAAGGGCTAGTCCCATAGATGTAAATCCGTTCCAGTTGAAATTCATTTGTATAAATTTTTAAATAGTGTTTTGCCTTTTCCCTCCATGATGCATAACATCTCAGTAAACACAACCTTTGTGTTTATTTCGGTATTAGAAGTAACTAAGGTATTTGGTTTGTATTTGTAAATCAGTGGTTTGCAATATATTTATCATACACATAAACCTGAAAATTTAAACTACAACTACAATTTACAAACGGGCGCAGCGGGTTTTCGATATAAAAGCCCCACCATATCCCGAAAAGCAGCCCAAAGGTAATTATACCGTAAATGGGATAAAAAACCTCATTTGTTTTTTCAAATAAATGAGCCCACTCCGAAAAGTCTTTTTTAGCCTCAAAGTGTTACACTCAGTGTGCTACTCGGCATACAGCTTAGTGGCGTTTCTTCATTTTTAGGTTATCGGACTGGACTCAAAAGTAGATACTTGTTCTTACCCCCTTGTTTTTAAACAACATTCCCAACAAGCCTCAAGGTGCTAATCTAAAAGTGGATAAGCAATTAGGATTATTTCTAGGTTAAAAGAATGCATGGATGTTTGCAAAAGCAAAAGTACTCTTATTTTTGTTAGCATTTTGTTGGTCGAATGGTGTGGGAATGTGTAAGTTTGCAATGGTTTGGCACTTGCCTAAAAATTCTAAATCAAATACTTGTTAAATGGTTTTTTGCCATAATGAAATCACAACAGATGAAATAGCCATGATTGTAAAAAACCACCAACCGAAGATGATATTATAATCAATCTGGTGTATTCCATGCGACCCCTAAATAACAAATAATAACGCATGAAAAAGTCCCCACTCTTCCTGTTTTTATCCTTTCTGGGTTTTGGGTTGTTGGCCCAATCGCCTGTAATTTCCAATAAACATTTTTCGTTCGGCAGCTATGGCAGGGCTGGCATTGCTTACGGTGTTGGAATAGAAGGCCAGTTTCCACGATCGCTCAATTTAAACGGGATGGGCTCCATTGGCGGACGATTCGAAGAGAACGATTATCTGGAGCTTGCTGCCGCTATGCACTTTGCGCCAGCCATTTCAGGAAACGATACAACAGAAATAAATGTACAGGCGCGATTTGCATTTTTTACAACCCAAGGCCAGATAATTGGTAACGTAACCAGTAAATCCATAGGTGGCATTACATCAGCTTTGCCTGAGATATTTGCCGAAGCCAAGCATATTAACGGGAGCGATTGGAGTATTTGGGCAGGGGCGCGCTTTTTCAGGGGCGACGATATTCATGTTATTGATCATTTTTATTTCGACGATCACAGTGGACAAGGTTTTGGCGTGAAATACAAAAACACCCAATTTGCCATAATATTTCCTGGTTCGGTTGATACAAATTCGACACTGCCGCCTTATTTCTATTTGAACATTGTGAATGGAACACCGGTTTTGGGCTTGCGCAACAGATCTGTTTCAATACTTGAACATACTATTCCGGTGCAAAACGGCTACCTGAAAGTAATGGGCGAATTTCACCGCCTGGCAGAAGCCTTGTCGGACGATACCGTATCGGGGTATAACTATCCATCGGACATAGGTTTTGTAATTGGTGCCAAATACAACAGGGCCTTTAAAACTGCCTTGCCTGGTTCGTTTAATGCGTTTAGCATCCGCTATGGCACAGGTATTGCCAATGGCGGCGATGGCGGCAGCAGCAAAACTTTCCTCACCTATGGCGGTCCGAACCTCGAAACCAACAGTTTCCGCAAAGCACACTCATTGGCAATTACCGAAACTTTTTTGTGGAATATCAACAAGGCTTATTCATTAAATGGTTACGGCATATTTACAAAAAGCAAAGGAGCCAGCGATAGTTTGAATATTACGCCCGATTACCTTGGCAAGCAATTGTTGTTCAACCGAAAGACAGATTTTTCGATAGGGGCAAGGGGCACATGGTATCTCACAAATTGGTTGCACCTTTTACATGAGTTTGATTTGGCATGGCGTAAGGATGGAAGCCAAGAAGTGGCGCAAATGACAAAGTTCACTATCGCACCAACTATTGCGCCCGCTGGTCAACGCGATGTGTGGAGCAGGCCGCATTTTAGGCTGGTGTACAGTTTAGCCCATTACAATAAGTTTGCAGCCGACAATTTATACTCGCCATACCTTGCACAAAGCGGGAGCCAAAGTTGGGGGCAATACCTTGGTGTAAAAATGGAATGGTGGATATGGTAAGGTGCCTATTATGCCTTAAATGGCACAAAAATTAACTTCAAATAGCTATAAAACCTGTGTTAATCGGTGCATGCTGTGGCAAAAATGCAAATTTGTAAGGTGTGAATAGACGTACACGATTGCTATCGCACTAATTGGAACCAACTTGACGTAAAAGTTGGTGCAACTGGCCTTTTTGAAATAGTAACCTTAGCAGGCTTTTAGTTTTATTTAGCTGGAGATGGTAATGAGCAACGTCAACGAATGGCGTATTCATTTGCTTGCCCGAATTTTCAGGGTATAGTCATCCCTCTCATTTTTTCAAGGAGAGGGGATGGGGGTGAGGTTTTTGAGGTGAAAAACTTACCCGATATAATGCGAGCCAATAAGAATCAACTTTAAAAACAACTTTAAAACACATTTTATAAAAACCTATTAATCAGTTATTTATTTTTTGGTTAGATAAATAGTTACCATTGAAAAACAGTCTATTTTCCTCCAATATATTTCTTAAAATCAGCATTATCAGTTTCAATAAAGTCAGGTTTTGCATTCCACACAGCCTGTATATCGGCTGAGTCGTTTACCACCCAAAGTACAAGTCCATACCCTTTTTCATGTACAAGGTTTACCACATCGGCAGTAATTTCCTCTAAGCCGTAATTCATCGAAATACCTTTTGTTTTGGTAGCAGCGGCGTTAGCCATGCCTGCATCAAGGTCGCTAAACTCAATAAAACATTGGCCGACCATGCTTTGGTTATCCAACTCCTTTAAAAACTCTATAGAGCTAGATTCGACAAGGACTTTGTTCTGCATGTTATATTCCTCAACAAGGGCCAAAACCGAGTGGGCCATGGTTTGCATGGTCTCAACCGTGTTTACTATTTCGCAATACTGCCCTTTGATATCGAGTGAAATGTACGAATCGGGATAATCGGAAGCCATGAGTGCAAATACGCTTTCGAGCGTATGATACCTGAGTTCGCCATTACATTCGGCAAAAGCCATTATTTCAGCATCGGTAAGTGTTTGAAAACAGCCTACAATATTCCCCTCGCAGTCGGAAACTTCGTTGTTATGATCGAGCCACAAAGTCCCATCTTTACTGATTTGTATATCAAGCTCTATCCCATCGAGTTTGCTTAAGCCATATTCAGCAGCAGGAAGTGTGTTTTGCATTAATGTGGTGTCGGCTCCATTTCCCCTGTGCATAAGCACTTTTGTAGGAATCCCGGTAAACGGGTTATCGGGCAAATAGCTTATTTTTTCGCAGCCTATTGAATTTAACAGCAGTATGGCGAGTAAAAGTATAAGGTATCGTTTCATTTTGAGCCAAGTTTATAGATTATTCCCAGTCTTACATTTCCATTAACCCGTTCAGGATATCCGGCTTCCACATTTTGTTTCCTATCCGATTGTAAAATCGCATTAAACAGCACTCCGCCTTCAACCCTTACACAAAACGAGTTTGAGAAAGGATATGACAGCAAGGCCATGAAAGGGAACGACAGGTTTTTAAAATAATACAGCTCATTGTCGCTTGTCCAATAAATGGTGCCTACCGAATATCCCGATTTTATTTTCCACACTATTGGTTTCCTGAAGGTTTGGTCAAATGACAATCCCACCGAATACTGGCTTGTTTCATTCTTTTTAAAATTTGTGCCGCCATATAACGACAAGGATGAAATTTGTGAATAATTCCATTGAACCCCAACATTGGCAAGCTCATAAAAACCCCAACCTGCCGTTGCCGAGAACTTGCTTTGTGCGTTCGCGTTTTCCCATCCAATAAAAATCAGCATCAAAATTAGGGCATATTTATACTTCATGGCTTTTAAATTAGCACCCCAAAAAAGATTGGCAGTCCGAAAAAGCCGGCAATTCTTTGGTTTCATAAATAATTGTATTGATTAGAAGGCTAAGCACCCACAAAGTTTTAACCGAGGAGTAAATTTGCTGACTCTTTTTGTTAGGGCAAAAGGACAATTTCAGTTACAAAAGTAATACATTGCGGTTAAGAGTGAATGGATCAACCCTTTTTAATTTTGAATGAGTATTTATAACTATTCAGCCGAAAACCGAAGACCAAAGAACATACCATTTTAATTGATTTAGCCTGTTAGGCTTTTAGGAGGCAAAGTGCCAAAGTATTCTTAAAAACGATTTTCCTTCATATTTAAGGAAACTATATCAAATACAGTTATTTGCCATCAAAACCAGTATTTGTAGTTTAGAAAATGTTTTTTGTTAGGTAAAGCCTGCCAATTTCTGGCTTCCCGCAAAATAATTTTATCCACTAAACGGGTAAAATAACCGTAACAGTTCACCCAATGGAATATTAATGTTTCGAGAGTACTTAAAGTGCCTAAAGTTAATTCCACCAACGACTTTTTATTCTTTAAATACAGTAAGTTGTCGAGTTTACTAATTTGCAATTCTAATAAACTATTTGAATGTAAGTGCTTGGTTACTAATACAATTAAAGTTAGCAGGTAACTTTAGGCATTTTAGGCATTCACAACTTTAGTCACTGAATAGTTACAAATAACCAATATATTTACGGGTTACATAATATCCCCCTGAAAGTAAATAGCACATCGCAACCCGTACATTTTTAATCATACCAAATCAAGAAACAAACAACAAGTGGCCCCGATTAAGCCAGAAAACCGTACTTTTACCTCCAAATCAAAAACCTATGACGCCCGCAACTGGCACTTTGTTATCGAAAATCGATTCGCCTGCCGATCTGCGCAAACTTGATATTGAGGATCTTCCAAAACTTTGTAATGAAATCAGGCAATTCATACTTGAGGTAATTTCGCGAAACCCCGGTCATCTTGGTGCAAGTTTGGGTGTGGTGGAACTTACGACTGCCATCCATTACGCCTTTGATACACCTGCTGATAAACTGATTTGGGATGTCGGCCATCAGGCTTACACACACAAAATACTTACCGGGCGCAAAGATGTTTTTAGCACCAACCGCACCTATAAGGGGATTAGTGGTTTTCCGCGCATTACCGAAAGCGAGTACGATGCCTTTGGCACCGGCCACTCTTCCACCAGTATTTCGGCTGCGCTTGGCATGGCTGTTGCCGCCGAACTGCTGGGCAAAAAGGACCAACAAAATATTGCTGTTATCGGCGATGGCTCCATGACGGCCGGAATGGCAATGGAAGCCCTTAACAATGCAGGGGTTTCAAAGGCCAACCTTTTGGTAATACTCAACGATAACGGCATTGCCATAGATAAAAATGTTGGCGGCATTTCAAAATACCTTACCGATATTACCACTTCCAAAACCTACAACCGCATGCGCGACAAAATATGGTGGCTCATGGGTGGAAAAACACGTTATGGCGCCAATTCCAGGGCGGTGGTGAAGCAGATAAGCAATGCTGTAAAAGTGTCGCTGTTAAAAGAGAGCAACCTTTTCGAGGCTTTTGGGTTCAGGTACTTCGGCCCGGTTGATGGGCACGATGTGGTGAAATTGGTACACCTGATGCGCGACCTGCAGAATATCCCTGGCCCAAAACTATTGCATGTTGTAACGGTTAAAGGCAAAGGCTACGAAAAGGCCGAAAAGGACCAAACTTTATTTCATGCACCCGGGGTTTTCAACATGGAAACTGGCGAACTGAAAGAAACCCACTGCAAAAACCAGCCCCCAAAATATCAGGTCGTTTTCGGAAAAACTATCATTGAATTGGCTGAGCTGAACGATAAAATAGTAGGTGTAACGCCTGCCATGCCAACAGGTTGCTCGCTAAACCTGATGATGGCCAAAATGCCAAGCCGCACTTTCGATGTTGGCATTGCCGAGCAACATGCGGTAACTTTTTCGGCTGGCATGGCGGCAAGTGGTTTGGTGCCTTTCTGTAATATCTATTCAAGTTTTATGCAACGCGCTTATGATCAGGTTATCCACGATGTTGCATTGCAGAACCTGCATGTGGTTTTTTGCCTCGACCGTGGCGGTTTGGTTGGCGAAGACGGGGCGACGCATCATGGTGTTTACGACTTGGCATATCTCAGGGCAATCCCGAACATAACGATTTGCTCGCCTTTGAATGAGGAAGAGTTGCGCAATATGATGTTTACCGCACAACAGGATGGTATGGGGCCGTTTGCTATCCGCTACCCACGCGGGCGGGGTGTAATGCCGAAATGGAAAACCCCGTTCGCGGCATTGCAGGTTGGTAAAGGACAGATGATACGGAATGGGAAAGACATTGCATTTATAACTTTAGGGCCTATCGGCAATGTTGCCCTCGAGGCCTGCCACCAGCTTGCTGCAAAAAATATTGATGCCGCACTCTACGATATCCGTTTCCTTAAACCTTTGGACGAGGAACTTCTGCACAAGATTTTTACGAAATTTGATAAAATAATAACCCTCGAAGACGGCTCAACCATTGGAGGCTTAGGAAGTGCCGTAACCGAATTTGCCAACGATAATGGTTACCATAATGCCAGTATTTTCCGCCTGGGCATTCCCGACCGCTTTATAGAGCAAGGAACACTTGAAGAACTTCATCAGGAATGTGGCATTGATTTGGATGGGATAATAAAAGCAGCAGAAAAGGCATTTAAGTAATTTCAGTATATTGTGACTGCCTAAAAAAGCAAAAGTGCATTGATAATAGGTATTTGATCTTAATACTTGAGCTTTTTAGTAACGTTTCAGTTCATAGCATAGTACTGCAATCCCACAACTGAATGAAGTTGCTTTTATAAATTTCAAGTTTTGCTTTTTGTGAATTTCTTTAAAGACTGTAAGCCCGTTTCCAATAGCTGTTGGGTTAACGAATATATGAAACTCATCGATCAGTTCATTTCTAATAAGCGACGATACAAAATTGGCACCGCCATACGTTATAATGTCCCTGCCAACCTGATTCTTCAGATTTGTGATTTCTTCCACAAGGTCACCTTTTGCCAGAATTGTATTGTCCCAAATTGACTTATCAAGCGTTTGGGTGAAAACTACTTTTTTTAAACTATTGAATTTTTCAGCTCCTTCTTCCATGGGGTTTGAAGCCCAATGAGGAATAAACCCTTGTGCAAGTTTTCGCCCTAACACAATGCAGTCAACAGGTTCTATTATTTCTTGTACATAATTTTTAAGCTCATTGTCCCAATCCCAAACCATCCAGTCCATTTCTCCATTTTGTCCGGCAATGTAACCATCAACCGACATTTGTATCTGAAGTTTTAATTTTCTCATAATCAATTAGTTTTGCTTGTTTTTTGATGAATCTTATTAAATATCACTTTACAAAATGGATGCATGAAATAGCCATGGTAAAATTTTATCACCAATCGGGAATGATATTATGGCGTATTCCATCTGACCTTTTAAATTCATAGTGAGCCTGCCGAACTAAACAAATTAATAACAGATGAAATAGCCATGATTGGGGAAAATCACCAACTGAAGATGATATTCTAATCAATCTGGCGTATTCCATGCGACCCGTAAAAAATAAATAATAACGCATGAAATTGTTGAATTCAAAAAAAAGAACCGCCCCGAAATTATCCAGAGTCAGTTCTTCTCCTGATTCATTCAACGAAACTATTTTATCACTTTTAGTGCTTCGTCAACACTTTTCAGCATAGGGTCTATAGAGATGGGATTTCCAACCGCACCTTGCATCCAGGCTTGTGGGGTAAGTCGGCCCAAGGTATAGATGCGATCCACTTCCGAAGCAAAATTCTTTCCTTTTATAAACCCATCAATTTGGAAATCAATTAAATGGCCAACCGGATAATTGGAAAGATACAGCGGGTTATCAATCATGTGCGAATAAATAGCAAGGATGGGTTCGTCCTGTTTGCCAAAAACCGGTGCATAATATTTGTTCCAAACCTCTTTTGCTATGTTTATCACTGCTTCTTTTAACTGTGCCGGCGTGGCATCAGGATTTGCATACAACCACCGCCAAACCTGCATATCGAGCATGGAAACCCCCATGATTTCGTAGCACGACCAAATTGCATCCAGCGATGCAAGATGTTCTTTGTCGGGATTGTTGTCCTGTATGCCAAGCAAAAACAGGTCGCGTTTTTGGAAAAGGAAGGCCAAAGCTTCGGTAAATGAAGTATTAGGAACGCCTTGAAGCATGTAATAATCAATATCGTAAAGGTCAATGGTTTGTTCCACATTGTGGCCAAACTCATGTACCGCAATATTATACCCTTTATAATTCATGCCTTTGTCGGCAATGCGGGTGCGCAGCCGGGCTTTATCACCTTTCATAGCTGCTCCGGCGGCATGTCCCGAACCACGGGCCGGGTCAACTTGGATTTTGGAAGCTATGTAATTTGCCCTTTCTGCACTCCAGCCCAATTTGCGAAGCATATTCGGCATGTCCTTTTCAAAAGCTGCAGGGGTTGGGTACAAACTTTGCGTTTTGGCTGTAAGGTTGTCTTCGTTCAAACCACTTCTAGCTTTAAAGCCATCGTACCAAATATCGAAAGGCTCCAGATTGCGACCCATTCGTTTTTTTATCAATTCAGCTACTTGTTTAATTTCAGGCGAAGTAACCAGCGAAACAAACAATTTTTCCACTTCCGCTTCAGGGATTTCCATGTTTTGTTCAAATGCGCGTTGGCTGTAGGTTGGGAGTGTTGGGTAATATGCATCAGTTGCATGTATGGCTTTAAAATTATTGAGCAGCATCTGGTAACGGCGGTCAGGTTCGGGGGTAAAAGCAACATCCTTTCCATTTTCCAGAACTTTATTATCGGCTGGGTTCCACTGGTATTTTCCGCTGTTGATTACCATTTCGGGGATGCTTTGGTCAATTATGCGCTTCATTACCGAATACACCATTTGCTGTTTTGGTAAACCATCGGCTTTGCCGTAATGCGATTTCAATTCGTCGCGCAATCCCCAATGGGTTATCAGTTTCATGCCTTCGGGGAAATAGGTTTTGCCAGAAGCATCAACCAATTTATCCATATTTATATTATATTCCGAAATGTACATATCCGATTTCGACAAAGCTTCGGTTAATTGCTGGCTGAGTGCGGCAGGAACACGGGAAGTAAAGGCATCGCCAAGACGCGAATAAGCCCATTCGCGCCGCGACCAGTTTTTCCCAAGTTCGTTTTTCTCATTCAGGGTGTAAAACGGAAAATTCAGCATGGTAACAAATGCAATTTTATTTGCAAACAAATCGTCGGTAAGATGCGATGAAGGTGAAAACGAGGCGAACATTTCATCAATTGGCGTGAGTTCGGCACCACTTAAATCAACCGGAAGGCGCAAATCCATGCCCATTTTGTTGAAATTGCCATACAAAACCTCATTGGCTGTTTGTAGTTTGTTGAACAAAACATCAAGTTTGGCCGTGTCGGCAATAAAATTTCCCAAACAGAACGAACTGAATTCTGCTGCTTCCCCATCTTGTTTTTCCCAGAGTGAAGCAACCTGGTTTACACCCCGTTCGATACGGAATTTTGCCGCTTCGCCACACGAATCGGTAAGTTGCTTTACCACTTTGTCGATATTGTCTTTACTGATAAAGGCTGATTTTTTCTCCATGATTGAAGTGCTTGGTTTGTTGCATCCTATTGCCAATAGTAGCAATGGCAGGGCCAGGAAAAGGAAAAATTTGTTCATATAGATTTGGGATTGCGGATTTCGGATGTGGGATTTCGGATGTGGGATTGCGGATGTCGGATTGTGGATGTCGGATTGTGGGTTGTGGATGTCGGACTGCGGATTGCGGATGTCGGATTTGCTACTTCATTTATTATTGTTCTGGAGTTTTAGTAGCCAGAAAAGCTCAAAACCAAGGTACAACAAATAAAATGCAAGCAGTGTTATCGAAAACCGGATTGCATCTACCTGGAATTTAAACGAATATGCTGCAATCACAATCAGTAAGATCAAGATTTTAAGCATACTGGCAACCATAAAGGTGTTTGAGAATTTTGAAAATTTCTTTTCGCTTGCATTAAACAGCAGTGTTACCAATGTGAGGGTTATGCCGGCAAAAAGCAAAAGCAATATTGGCCAATATTTTGTGATTATACCACTCGTAAACACTGAAAGAGCCAATGAGGCAACTGCAATTAAAACTGTAAAAATTAATAGGTTTCGGACAAACCGGTTGATCAATTCGTTCATTATGAATATGTTGTGTGGAATTGTGGAGGATTAAAGAGATGAAAGCAAAAAGCTTAGTTCTCTTCAAAAAGTCTTTTTTTTGCCACAAAGGCACAAAATCTCTAAGTTTCACAAAGTTTAAAACTCTATATAACAATACTTTGTGAACCTTGGTGGCTTAGTGCCTTAGTGGCTTTTCTTCATTTTTTAGGTTATTGGAGTGGCCTAAAAGCTAAAATCCCAAAAGCGGACTAGGGTTTTTACTTTTTTAACAAATCTTTTACCGCTGAATAAATAGCTGCTGCTACCGATACAATTGAAAGTACAACCGTAAAAACCGGGAAACCGATTTTTAGCCATTGGTCAATTTTTACGCCGCCAAAAACCCCAATCCCAATAATGGCAAACATTTGGAATGCCATATTTGAATAACGGGCATAGTTTTCGAGCGGTGGCTGTTTACTTTTTTCCGGTTTCGGTAAGTTGTTCTGGTTTTCCATTAAAATTATCCTGGTTTCCCATTTTACAGGCTCCGGTAAAAACAGCGCCGGGTTCAATGGCCAGTTTGTTGGTAAAAATATCGCCGCTTACTGTGGCAGTTGCTTTGAGGCTCAGCAATTCGGAAACTTTAATGTGTGCTTTAACATCGCCCGAAATATCAGCATTCTGGCAACTTATTTCACCTTCCACTTTGCCGGTTGAGCCAACCACCACTTTGCCCGAAGCCTGGATTGTCCCTTTGATAAACCCATCAATGCGGAGGTCGCCGTTGGTTTTTATATTGCCGTTTATATCGGTTCCATTGCCGATAATATTTACTGAAGGTGTTTCGGTGGGTAGGTTTTTCGACATAATCATATCCTTGTTTAATAAAAACAAAAATACTGCATTATTTTATTATTGAGCAAGTTGTTGATGAAAAAGGGGCATTTTGTAGTATTTTACCCGAAAACTACTTCAAGTTTTCCACCGCTTTGAATGAATCTGAAGTTTATGGCTAAATTTTCGGTCTATGTTGAAAAGTAACCGCCCGGAACAAAACTATTGAAACGGAACGGAAAACTGCCGTAACTTTGCAAAATCTTAGTTTTAATCCAGATGCAAAAATTATTTTACCTGATTTTCATCACATCATGTTTGATGTGTATTAACAAAACAGTCTTTTCGCAGGCTCCGGCCACCATTAAGCATGGGCCTTTGGGTGTTTTCATTTTTCTGGGGAAAGAAATCCCATCGGGCAAAAGCATCACAAGCTACAAAGTCGAACGGTCGGAAGACATGCTGAATTGGAAACAAATAGCGGAAGTGAAAACGCCAAAAGGTTTTGACGTTTTTAAAGCCAAAGTCGAAAATTCCAAAACGTTTTTCCCATCACAGCCTTTGCCATCAAAAGAAAAGCTGAACGAATTGTATTCAAGGGCAATTTCTACCGGAAATACCGATTCGCTAAAAGGCATGAGGCTATTGTTCCCAATCAGGATCGCTCTTGGAACCATGTACTACGACACTACAGCCCCGAAAAATATCACTTGCAGGTATAGGATCAGCAGCATCAAAACAACGGGCGATGTATTGCAAAGCCTTGTTACCGACACCATTTCACTGCCATTTCAGGTCAACTTCGATACAATTACTTATCAGGAAAGCAGTTACAACCGCAATTCGGTTATGGTGAAATGGAAATCCGTTGGCAAAAACCCTGCCCCTTTGTTTATGGTGTACATGTTTAAAAACATGGCTCCAAACATTGCAACCGGCACAACCGCACGTTTTTCGGTAAACGACACCACTTATTATGTTTACACCGATACTGCACTAAAGAAAGACGAAATAGGAAAAGAAATGCAGTTTTTTGTTTCGCCTTATGATTACTACGCAAATGTTGGGAATTCGTCGCAAGTGGCTGTGATAACGCAGGACAATTTTAACCGGGGCAATTTCCTGCGCAACCATATTGCTTTTATGCCAAAGCTTTCGGGGGTTCAGGTTTGTTGGCATTTCAGCGATCCGGTTACGGTTAAAAATGTTGAAATATACCGTAGCGAAAATGGGAAAAGCGGTTTCAGGAAACTGACTGAAGTCCCGGTTTCGGATACATCCTTCCTCGACCAGCAAATTTGGCCGGAAACAACCTATTTTTACTACATTCAGGTGGTTGCAAAAGCCGGGAAACGCACCAAGCAAAGTCCTGTGTTGATGGCAAAGGTTCCGGGTATTGGTTTTACCGACAAAATTGGCACCCCTGCATTGCATCAGGTTGTAGTTTCAGAAAACAGGATCAAGCTTATTATTGAAACAAAAGATACCACTGCCACACATTTGAGGATTTATAGGGGCGAAAAGGGAGCTTTGCTCGCACTGCCCAATCTGATTGAAATTAATAAATCAGCATCCCTGGTTTATTATGATGCCACCCTGAAGCCACAGGATTATAAAAAAGTTTTTTATGCTGTACGTAATGAGAAATCCGATTCCGGCGTAAGTAGTTTGTCAGAAGAATTACCTGTTTCAACCCAGGTTGATCCCACTGAAGCTGCCTATTTTTGTGCATTCCCATCAAAAAGTAAGGTTGAACTTTATTGGGACGATGTGCTGAAAAGAAATGCTGATTATAACTCCTATACATTGCTGCGACAGATTGGCCCGGCAAACAGCAAATCCCCACTCATGGTTATTGCCGAAAACCTGACAGGGGATAGTTTCACCGATTTGAATGCCCAAAGTAGCAACACATATACGTATGTACTCCAACTGGTTGAAAAATCAGGCAATGCCAATAACAAAACGTACAAGGTTACAGTCCCGGCAAGTATTGAAAAATAAGCTCAACCCAATCGCATAAAATGCATTTGAAGTTTCGCAGCAGAGTGTGTTTGCGATGTCCTTTAATGGTTTAAAAGCGAATATTGGGGGAATAGCCTTTTTCAAATTTCCGGTTGCCGAAAGTAAAACCCAGCTTTAGATTGCATTTAAGGTTCTACAACCAGTTTAGAGGATAATAACATTTTGCTGAGAAGTCAGAAGTCAGCAGGTTTAACCCAACCAAAAAACAATTTCCTGCCTACAAATACTGGTTTTGATAGCAATTAACTTTAAGGGTAACTCGGCCTTTTGGCGCCTAAAAGCCTAAAAGTCTAAAAGCCTAAAAGTCTAAAACACCATTCAATTTGTAGTAGAACCCCATTATAAAACTATCCATTCTTGAAAAAACTGAAAATAGTTGCCGACGAAAAAATCCCTTTTCTGAAAGGGGTGCTCGAAGCGTATGCCGATGTGAAATACATGCCGGGCCACCTTTTTACACGGGAAAGTGTTTTAGATGCCGATGCGCTTTTGATACGCACACGCACCATTTGTAACCGCGAATTGTTGCAGGGAACTTCTGTAAAGTTTATTGGCACAGCCACTATTGGCTACGACCATATTGATGCCGCTTATTGTAACTCCGCAAACATAACCTGGACAAGCGCACCGGGTTGCAATTCGGCTTCGGTACAGCAATATGTAGTTGCTGCGCTTTTAGAAATAGCAATACAAAACAACTTTCTCCTAAGCGAAAAAATGCTTGGCATTGTTGGGGTGGGAAATGTAGGCTCGTTGATTCACAAAGCAGCCCTTGCCCTGGGAATGAACGTGAAACTTAACGACCCTCCAAAAGCCCGCGAAAAAGGGGCTTCTGGTTTTGTGCCGCTTGACGAAATACTCGGAACATGCGATATTGTTACCGTGCATGTGCCGCTCAACCGCTCAGGTTTGGACAAAACATTCCACCTTTTCGATACCGGGGTGCTGGGGAAAATGAAAACAGGCTCCTGGCTAATAAACTCCTCGCGCGGCGAAGTGGTGGAAACCGAAGCTATAAAACAGGCTTTAAACTCAGGGAAACTGTCTGGTTGTGTTTTGGATGTTTGGGAAAATGAACCGGATTTAGACTTGCAACTGCTAAGTCTGGCAACCATTACCACACCCCATATTGCTGGTTATTCGGTTGATGGCAAAGCAAATGGAACCTCACAAATAGTGAAATCGCTGGGTGCTTTTTTCGGGCTTCCTGTTTTGGATTTTTATCCTGAGCAGCTTCCACTACCCGAAGTGCCGGAATTTGGTGTAAACGGAGCCGGTAAAACAAGCCAACAGATTGTGCATGAGGCCGTGAACCATACCTATCCGATATTAAATGACCACTCCAGGCTGCAAGGTTCGCCTGGCACTTTTGAGCAGCAAAGAGGGCAATACCCCATAAGGCGCGAATTTACAGCCTATAAAATCAATGTTATAAACTGTACTCCCGAAGCAATAGAAATGTTGGAAAAATTGGGTTTTGCAGTTTCCTAGTGAGAGCGGGGATTAATATCACTTCACCAAAGAAAGGTTTCGCGCGGCAGAGGGGGAAACGAGGGGTAACTGGTTTTATCTTAAGTTTTATCAGAGGGTAAATGTCAGAGTATAAATGAAGTAAGAACAATCAAGATAATATCAAATAAGATATATCCCCAAGTAATAAGCCTCCATTTCCTATTAAAGCGAAGGCCCTTCTCCCATTCATTCTGTAATATTTTATCAATATCCTTTAATATGAACGTATAAGAAAAAGCTATACCACCCCCAATACAAATTGAAAGAGACAATACTATATAGCCTATGCCATTTTTCGGAATCAGAAACTTTACCATCAAACTTTGGATACAAAACAAGATGGACATAATTGATAAACCGAAAAATGACAAACCACTTGAACGATCGCCTACAAGGAATAATTCATAAAACCTTAGTGGAACTTGATAAAGGAAGATCTTAATCGAAGATAGTAATTGACTGGAAAACATGTACATATCTATTAGTTTTTGGGACGAATACTTAGTTCAGTTCTGTTTAATCGAATATTTAAGTCTTTGGCATAATTGAAATAAAGTCTCCCCCAGCTGCCGCGCGAATCCTTTCGCGTGGTCAATACAAATCCAAGACTATTACATCACTGAGCAAGCCTTTTTCTCCACTATAGTCCCTGGCACTACTGTAAACGTAGTCTTGTGGTCTGAATACAAGTCCTTCTTCTACCGGA
>CAJAXK010000278.1 GCA_903946925.1 uncultured Bacteroidales bacterium
ACCTTGATCACCCATGAAATTTTTCTTCGCATAAAGCCCTTTTATGGCTTCCTTTTCGAATTCTTCATAATTGAATTCTTCTTTTTTAATCGGTTCTGTCATAGTCTGCAAATTTAGTTTTTCTTCTTTGCAGACACAGTTTCATGAACAGTCTCTACCAAACCCGTATAATCAATACTGTCTCCCTGTTTATTGCCATGTGCAAAACCTGGACCGTTCACGTTCCGGAATTGCCTCTTCCTTTTTCTTTCGAAGAATTCTACCAGATAGCAAAACAACAGATCAACCACCAAAGCGAGGACCTGGCAAGCTCAAACCGCCTTTCCGTATTCTTCGATACTATCGCCATGCTTTACACACAGGGACAGATTATCGCCGGAAGAGAATTTGAAATTGTTGAAGAAAAACGTATTACCATCACTAAATCAAGAACCGAAACAGAAGAAACAAATTGGCATGGAGAAACCAAAAAAGTTCTTTACCTCATTATTAACGATGTTATTCAGATTTATCAAAAACTACATGGCGCAGAAAGCTTGAAATTGAACGCCCTGCGCACCTATCTCCGGGATAATCCCGCCTACTTAGGCCAAATTAAAAGCCATCGCTTTATTTATGAAATTGAAACATGGGAACCTGATCCTATGAACAAAACAGCAAACCTTATTCGTGTAAAACGAAAAGCAGAAAGAAATACAAGCTGTATTGCCATGGATTATGACAAACTCACAGAGCTGGGAATCGACCTCGATAAGATGAAAAATAGCGGCCCTCCCTTCACTTCAAATCCGAATCAAACACCTGTTATTAATTTACCAATTATTACTGTAAATGGCAAAGAAACGGACGATGATTTGCCTTTCTGACAATTCCCGGTTTTCAGCTTTTACCTGTTTTTTGCACTTTTCAAAACAATCATAAAATGAAAATTAATTTGAAAATTTCTGAGCACTTTTCATGCTCTCACAAACCAACGCTCCAACACGTACCTATAAATAATGATAAAAATCTAATAATCAATAATTTATATATAGAGGTGGCTGTTGGAACATCGTTTTTTTGTTGGAACACGTTGGAACACATTTTTAAGAAACAGTTTATAGTAAGCTTCTCTGTTGGAGCAAAAAAATGCTCCAACAGAATTGTTGGAACACCATCGAAAAGTTATCTCGCTGAATCAGTGAATGATATCCTGATAAAACAGACCTCTGTTGGAACGTTGTTACGTAAGAACCAAAATAGTGCCTCAGGGTAAATACTAAAATATTTTTCAAAATCTGATTTTTTCACTCTCTGCCGATAATTCATTTTTTGACAAAAAATAATATACTAAAAATGGCTGCAAAAATCCTTGTCCAATCCCGCATTAACAACATGCTTATCTGGCACTTAACCGGATGCAACTTTTCTAAAGGGGGCACTTCATTTTTAGTGGTTGGAAGTGAATCAAACGGCCCTGGGTTTTACCATGTCATTCATACCATCAAAAATTTGAATACCGGCACGTATGCCAACATCCAAATGCCAAAACTCATTGAAATTTTACAATCCTGTGAATAATGAAAACAGAATCACTCATTTTCGGCTTAACGGACATTTTGCAGAATCGCATTGCTCCAGATGCTATTCTGGATATGGCACCGGGAATAATTGAAAAGTTGCAGCTTCTTACCGTTCAGCAAATTTCCAGCCCTCAGACAAAAGGCATAGGAAAAGTGTATATCGCCGGGAAAGTGTCAAACATGAAGCGCTTTGAAGCCCTGTACCATTTCAACCAGGCTGAATCACACCTGAAAGCAGCCGGCTATAAAGTTGTGAACCCCATGAAACTGGTGGATCCGGACACACCCTGGGAAAAAGCAATGAAAATATGTATCACCGCCTTGCTAACTAACTGCGACAAAATTTGCCTTCTCGATAACTGGCGGCAAAGTAAAGGGGCCGTCATGGAACACTCCCTGGCCAAAGCACTGAATTATGAAATCATTGATTTAGCTACTACCTTGAAAATAGCTTTATGATCACGCAACGAGAAACTACTTGCAAAGGCTTCCCTATTCACATGCCTTCAATACCTGTCATCCTGATTACTGTTACAAAACCATACTAATCCCATCCCATGAACACAGAACAAAAAGACAATTTCCGATTCAGGGTCGTAAAATACTGGGCTTCCGAAGAAATCGGGAAACGCAGATCCTGGGTTGATCCAGAAAGATACCGAAACCTGCAGAATGAATTGAAAGATAAAGATCTGGCTGATGCCCGATGCCTACTCAAAATGATTTTTAAAGAAGTGGATGCCCATAATGCCAAAATCAAAACGAAAATAACCTTGCTTGATAAAATGGACTACAAAAGAAATTGGCTTTCTAGTACCTGCTTTTCAGGATTATCAATTCCATTGAGAAAAATCGATGATTTGATTACAAATAATCCCGGCAAAGAAGTGTATGAAATTGTCAAATTACTGAACGGTTGGGTTTTATAGCCTTGCGTTTTATAGCAATTTCTCAACTGATTTTAACAACTAAAAAATAGAAAAAATGGCACTAAGTTTCAGCGCAGTTGAAAAAGCCTATGAGGTGTTGAACGCTCTCAAAATAAAAGATATCCCTTCATGGCCCGAAGATATGGCAGAATGGGACGACGAAGATCTGAAAAAACCGAAAGAAAATACCGTTTACGGTTTTGGCAAAAAAAGTGATTGGGGATGGGAAAACCTGGTCTTTTTTGTCAGGAACCCATCACCGGAATTAAAACGCGATTTCAAAATACTCTGCAAAAAAGTCCCCAATACAAGCATCTCAAAACCGTACAGCAAAAATACCGAATTGTGGATTTTCGGCTGGTTTTAGCCTTTGAGACAACTCACACATAAACATTGCCAATGCAAAAGCCACCCACATCCTTTAATACAACCTTACCCATGTTTTTCCTGGAACTCCCGGTAAAGCCTTACGTTAAACAGTATATCGTCCTGAATTATGGAAACCCTGCAAACTTTTCTTCCAACAAATTCATTAACGATCGCTTCCGTAAATGCCTG
Source organism: uncultured Bacteroidales bacterium (assembly GCA_903946925.1). GTDB lineage: Bacteria > Bacteroidota > Bacteroidia > Bacteroidales > UBA4417 > UBA4417. The sequence goes on from CAJAXK010000278.1 coordinate 3,050, forward strand.
AGCAAACCAGCCAGGCGTTATAATTTTAAGTATCAAAAAATAGATTTTGCCAGACAATCGGAAACCATAAAAATCACCCTTTCGCAGGACGACTTTTATCGTTATGGATGGGAGCTTACTCCTTCTGATATAATTTCTTTCGGAAAGTTTATGGAACACCAGGCCAAATTCCTTATGCGGAACATGATCAGCTTTTACATGTCGTTGATGAACGAACGGGATGCCATCCTAACCTTCCAAAATAAATTCGGTTTTACAGAAAATATATGGCCATTCGACAGCATCAAGAAAAGTTACTCTCGTTCCATAAAGAAAGAAGCTAAATTTATTTACTCAAAGGACTTGTCAATAAAACTGGAAAACCTTTTGCTTGTCAGTTTATCCAATGTAGGAAACCTTCTCCCTCCTGCCCTAATCCACTATGAAAACAGCCAAAACAAATAAATATTAATGGTGAAACAGTCCGGAAAAGGGACTGTTTCACACTTAACACAAACACACCATGACAACCATAAAAAAACAAATTGCCCTCGGTGGAAATACCGCTCTTTTCATCATCCCGGCTTCGCTCGTTCATTCCGTACTGGGAGAAACAATCTTTTACTCCGGCGAAGATCCTGCCATCGAAATTGAATGTGCGCCGGAATCCATTCGCCATACATTCAAAACGGTTCAAACCCGGTCCGGTTTTCTTTACAACCATACAATTACAGCCTTCCTTGCCGGTTTAAATCCTGATTCAATCACCAAACTGTCAAAACTCAGTTTTTACAACAATGTACTGGTTGTCATTAAAAACAGTGAAGGCTCTTGTATCTTAATCGGAAATACAAACGAAAGCCTGAATTTTAACTTTAATTTTGATTCCGCTGCCAATCCTTCCGACCGTAACGGTTCAGAATTGACAATCTCAGGACAGCTTAAATCAACAATTCAATTTATTCAAATGCCTCTGATTCCTGTATAAATACAAATTTAGAGGCTGTTTTCTTCATTTTATGTCCTTTCAGAGTAGATTTTCAGCTTGTAACATTGCTGAAAATTTAATTAAATGAAGTTTCGGATCCTTTCCGCACTCCTTCGCTCGGCCTGGGCCATAGACCACCGTTTCGCCATGGCTCATGGAGGGATTGTTGCCGGACTGATCAACGGCCTCGATTTCGAATCATTTTCAGATACGGAATATGCCGAAGAAAAGAATTCTTTGCCCTATGCAATCAACGCTTCCACCCCCAATCGCAAATACTCCACTTTTGACGACGTGCCCCAAGGCAGCATAGCCATTATCCCTATCCGTGGCCCTTTGATGAAGGACGACGAACAGGATTGTGGCGTTCTTTCCGTTGGCATGGACACGCTCGGAAATCGAGTACTGGAAGCGGATCAACACCCAAATATCTCTGGTATTATCCTTTATATTGACTCCCCCGGCGGAACCGTGGACGGCACCCAGGCTTTTGCCGATAAAATCAAAACCTGCAAAACCCCCATAGTAACTTTCATAGATGGGCTAATGGCTTCTGCTGCTTTGTGGATTGGCACTTCTGCTTCTGTTGTGATAGCCCAAAACTCAACCACCGAAATAGGTAGCATTGGGGTTATGGTGCAATTTGCGGATATGCAACCCAGATGGGAACTGGAAGGGGTGAAATTCCACCGTATTAATGCCGACCAATCCCAGGACAAAAACAAAACTTTCACCGATGCCCTCAAAGGGGATTACACCGGAATAAAGAACGACCAGCTAAACCCTTTGGCCGAAAAATTCATTGCAGCCGTAAAAGCCAACCGCCCCAATCTGCCCGATTCCGTTTTCACCGGAAAAGTATTCTTTGCCGATGAAGCCCTTGCACTTGGGTTGATCGACCAAATAGGATCATTGGATATTGCCATTGCAGCTGTCACTGCTCTTGCAGCAGCTCAGCATCTCAACAACTCAACACCTCAACCCAATTCAAACCATAACAAACCAAAAACAACAACCATGAACTTACCCTTGCTCATCGCCCTTTTACAAGTTTCAGCCATCGAAACCACAGATGAAGGCGCCTTCTTAAATACCCAGCAACTTGAGGCAATCGAAGCTCGTTTGGTAAAAGATGCAAATTCAATCCAGAGCATCACAGCCTCATTGTCTGCCGAAGCCAAACAAGCTTCAACAGCCGTTGCAGATGCAGAAGCAGCCCTGGGAAATGCAGAAAATGCACTAACCATTGCCCAAACCGCGTTTTCTGCCACCACCAACGCACTAAATGAAATCCATCCCGATATTGCTGCCGCCCCGGATATCACATCCAAAGTGGAAGCCATACGCACCATCCTCTCCAAAAAACCTGCCACCGCACCCGTTGGTATAAAATCTGCCAATGACCCATCCGCCTCTGACGACGGCGTGGATTGGGCCACACTCAACAGCCTCCCCCACATGCAAATCGACTAACCCCAACCACGGTTGGTGAGCCTGTCGAACCACACACTCGTAACCCTCTAAACCCTTCCCCCAACTATGAACGTCTCCGAAATCAAAACCGCCTACGGCGCGTATTACGAAAACTCCGGACAGAACATGAAACGAATCCTTGGCATGTTAAGCCAGGGACTTGTTACACCCGGAATCTGCACACCCATTAAAACTGACGACACAGTTTTCAAACTCGGTCAGCTTACCGTCGGCAACATTGTGCAATCCTTCCAGAAAGGATGGACACCCAAAAATGCAGCCGCATTCACCCCCAACGAACTTCGTCTTTACCAATTCAAAGTTGACGAA
>CAJAXK010000279.1 GCA_903946925.1 uncultured Bacteroidales bacterium
AGCCGAAGGTAAACCGCGCGGGCATGTGCGTAGCAAAACACAGCTTCACCTGCTCCCAGGATGTTGTACCCAAATTGTCAAGCCTTGTTTTGCGGGTGTTTACCAAGGCATACAGATGTGTAAAATTTATATAAAGCCTTGACTTTTTCGTTCTTTTGCGTCAAGGCAAAAGGACAAGGAAAAAAAACAAAAACACATTCAGAAGAAACCCTAAAAACTCAAAAAGCCCTTCAATACATCAAAATAATATTTAGCATAGAAACACTTTCAAGAAAGTTTGGCAAAAAAATAATTATAAACAACAACCTCCCGATACTGATATTTATCCTATTTTCGCACGATAAAACACAATAAGTTATTATGGAAATCACTGGAAAAATTGTTTATATGTTACCGTTGGTAACTGGGCAAGGCAAAAATGGCGAATGGCGCAAACAGGAATTTGTTATCGAAGTTGCTGAAGGACAGTACCCTAAAAAAGTATGTTTATCCTTGTGGGGCGAAAAAATTGATCAAGCCAGTTTGGTAATTGGCGAAACTGCTAAGGTATCTTTTGATTTAGAAAGCCGCGAATACAATGGCCGCTGGTTTACCGAAGCAAGGGCTTGGCGCGTTGAAAAACAGGGTGCTGCCGTCCCTGCCGCAAGTGCAACTCAAGCAACCCCACACATTACAACAGAACCGACTGCCACTTTCAATGCCAGCCCGGTTGAGGATGATTTGCCCTTCTAAGTAAGGGATTGATTTTCAGGAATTAGGATTTTGGGGAAATGTTATACATTTCCCTTTTTTAGTTTTCACCAAATCACCATTTCGAGGTAGGTGATGCCAAATGAGAGTAACATAGAGAGTAAGGTTACCACAATTCCAATATGGAAAAATTCCATAAATTTTATTTTTACACCTTTGCTTTCGGCTATTTCTATTACAATAAGATTGGCCATAGCACCAATTATGGTTGCATTTCCGGCCAGGGTTGATGCCGATGCCAAGGCAAGCCAAAGGGTTTCGCTGTTGGCCGTTTTCATCAGCGGAAGCATTACAACCGTAAACGGCACATTACTTACAACCTGCGAAAGCACCAAACTTATTGCATGTATCCCGGCCAAGCCGGCAACAGTTTCGGTTAGTTTTACATGGTTCAGCAATTGTTGCATCAGGCCAACTTTTTCGATGCCATGCACCACAATAAACAACGAGGCGAAGAATAGAAGCAGCACCCAATCTACCTGCTTTATTACCTTTGATGGCTTGATGCGACCCAGCAATAATATTAAAGATGCTCCTATTAAAGCAATTAGTGGTATCGAAAGGTTGAGAGGGCGGCTAAGGAAAAACAAAATAATTACCAATATAAAAATTGGGACCGAAAACCTCATGGAATGGTAGTTGTAGTGGCTGCCATTTTTGGCTTCCAAAATGTCCGTCCTCGATTTTGTGTCTTTTTCTGGAAAATGAGCCGTAATTATAGACGGGTAAAACCACTTTACCGCATAAACCACCACTATCATCCCCAAAACCGAAACAGGTAAAAGGAAAAGTAAAAACTTTCCATAAGAGATACCTGAATTGATTCCGATAAGCATATTTTGTGGATTACCGGTTATCGTCATTGCACTTCCAATGTTCGACGACAGGATTTCGGCAATGAGGAACGGAACAGGGTTTAGCTTTAGCGAAAAGCTAATTCCAATAATTACCGGGGTAAACAACAGCACAACAGCATCGTTAACAAGGAAAGCACTTGCAATTCCGGTAGTAAAAGAGAGCACAACCAACAATTTGAATGGTGTATCAGCAATTGCCATGGTGCGCGTGGCTATCCACTCAAAAAATCCATCAATTTCGAGTGTTGAAATAATTATCATCATGCCCAGCAAGAGCGCAATGGTATTAAAGTCTATGGCATGAATGGCTTCGTCGAATGTTAGTACGCCAAACAATATCATGGCAACAGCTCCGAAAAATGCCGCCGATGGCCGGTCAATATTCATCCGTGGAAGCCGGGTGAAAATAATGCCTATATAGGTGATTGTGAAAATAATAAGTGCCGTAGTTTGCATATCGGATATTAAGTTTTCAAGATGCAAAGCCCTGCTGCAAACCTTCCTGTTATTCCGCCCGAAGCCCGTGAAGAGTAATATGTATCGGAATTGCATTTCGTACATATTCCGGCAGTTTCTATGTTTTCAGTTCTCAAACCCTTATCTATAAGTTGCTTGTGGTTTGAATGCCAAAGGTCGAAATTATATTTTTCTGATTCTTTTTGTTTTATCATATAACCTTGAATTGTGCCAAAACTATCCGCGACACAATTTTTTACTTCTTCTCCTACTTCGTAGCAACATGGGCCAATGGATGGGCCAATGGCTGCAATCAGGTTGCTCGGGTTTGAACCATAATTTGTTTTCATGGCAGCAATGGTGTTCGAAACTATTTTTTGAACGGTTCCCCGCCAACCGGCATGGATAACGGCAATTACATTTTTAACAGGATCGAAAAAGAGTACAGGCACACAATCGGCAACCATAACCATAAGGCAAATGCCCGGAATATGGGTAACCATGGCATCTGTTTCAGGATTGGTTTTCAGAATACCATCCGCAACAGCTTCATCATCAATAATTTTTACATCGCCACTATGTACCTGACTGGCATATAATATTTTATCATTTTCGATACCAATTTTATTAGCCAACAAAGCCCTGTTTTGCAACACATGCGCAGTATTGTCAGCAGTATGCAGCCCAAGGTTCAACGAATTGTATGGCGCAATGCTTACACCACCAAAACGCGTGGTTACAAAATGCAAAAGCTTTGAAAACCGGCTAAGGTTTTGAAATTGATATAAAGGGAATGTTTCGGTAAGGTTTTTCATTTTAAAAACAAAGAACATCAAAAGTATTAAAAAGAGAACATCTACTTCAACATGGGTTGGATAAATAAAAGGGATTACCCCGTATGTTAGATATTTGATTTTTGGGGATTTTTGTAAGGGCCAATATTTAACTACCTGATATTTAGGGTTTATTAACAATATTTAACCATTCCTGATAAGGACGGAGCACATTCTTATATACTTTTGAAACAAAATAATTTGACCTTTTTAAACCCAAAAATCAGAACAATGAATAACAAACCCACCTTCCATTTTACCCGATTTGCTTTTTCCCTCCTTACCGGCATGTTGCTACTCTCAGGATACAGTTTTGCGCAGGGCAAAACTGAATCCCAACCCAAAGAAAAAAAGACCATAACCATCCATGTTACCAAAGAAGATGATGGAAACATCACGATAATTGATACAACGGTGGTTACCGATGCTGATTTTGATGCCGATGCTTTCCTTTTGGAAAAAGGGGTTGGTGGAGAAAAATCTGACAATAAGAAGCAGGTGGAGAAAAAAATAGTAATTATGAATCCAAGTTCAAAATCACTTACTTACACCGAGGATACTGGCAATACTGTTGATACGGTGATGATGGGAGATGGGCAGATTATTATACTCCGTAACCAACATCAAGATCAGGATTTGGAGTCATTGGATAAAGATATGCATTTTGATTTTGATATGCCCGAGGGTTTCGGCCATTTTCAAGGACCGATGTTCGAACAAATGATAAAAGGGATGATGCAGGAATATGGCCTCGATGGTTTTATGCCTTTCGGCGAAATGGAGAAGATAGTGGTGAAGAAAAAACGCAACGGCAAAAAAGTGATCATTACATTCGAGGATCGTGAAGCAACCTACAGTGGGCACAAAAAAGGAAAATAGAAGTTGCTTTAAACGAGAAGCATCCTTGAGTCTACTCTGAAAAGTCTTTTTTGCCACAAAGGCACTAAATCTCTAAGATTCACAAAGTTTAAAGAACTGATTAACAATACTCTGTGTACCTCTGTGTCCTCTGTGCTGCTTCGGCAAGCTCAGCACATCGCTCCGTGGTTTTCTTTTTTTTAGGGTTTTCGGAGTGGACTCATCCTTGAATATTTTAGAAAGAGAGATTCGTTTCCATCGCATTTGCTTTTAACCTGATTTATTCAAAACTTTATTGAACACTGATAAAACTGATGTTACAGATTAGCACTGATAAAACAAAAATCCGTGAAAATCAGTTGGATCTGTGTCATCCGTGTTCAATTAACATCGAGTTATGAATTATTCAAGTTATACTATAAATGGGATAAAAAGCCTTATTTGTTTTTCAAGATGAATGACAAAGCAAACACAGGGAACAATCAGTAAAGCACTGAAAATAAACTCCGTGTACCTCAGTGAACTCAGTGCTGCTTCGACAGGCTCAGCACAGCGCTCCGTGGTAAAAATATCAAATCTAAATACGGAAATTTATCCCGATCGAAGAATAGATCAAGTATCACAATATGGGATCATTACACCTTGCAAATATCCTTTTATCTGTAGAATGTAAATTAGAGGAAATAGTTGCGGTTGGCTTCTGACTTCCATAAAGACAATTTCAAACCATGAGATAATTTGCCATATTTTCTTATTGAACGGAAATATTATCCTTATACAACCATTTGCCAATTCCTTCTCCCTTTAGAGTTAAAATAGCTGATAAAAAAACACGGCAGGGCAAAATTGCAAAAAGTAACGGATTAATAGTACTTTTGTAAAAGGCTAAACCATTACTACTTTGAGGAACGTTGTACGGCTGATCACCGGAAACAAAAGCGATATTGAACGTACACTGGTGCAGGGATGCATCCGCAACGAGCGTATTGCCCAGCGCGACCTTTACCAAAAGTATTGCGATGCCATGTTTACCATTGCCTACCGCATTATGAACAATCGCGACGATGCACACGATGCTTTGCAGGACTCGTTTATCCAGGTTTTCCGCGACATTGGGCAATACCGGTTCGACTCAACATTAGGTGCTTGGATAAAAACCATTGTTGTGCGCACTTCGCTCAGGCTGCTTTCCAAAAACCGCAACCTTGCTTTTACGGATTTGGAAGAAGCAAAAAGCGATGAAATGATACTGATTCCCGATACGCTCAACAGCGAATATCTCGAAAAGGTAATCCTTTCGTTACCTGATGGGTACAGGGCCGTTTTCCTGCTTACAGAGGTTGAAGGATATACGCATGAAGAAACTGCCAAAATGCTTGGTATTTCTACCGGGACTTCGAAATCGCAGTTGCATCACGCAAAAAAAATGCTTAAAAACAGACTTTCCACTTTGATGGATTAGCAAATGGACGAAAACATAAACCCAATGAAAAAGAGGTTGAGCGAACAATTGCCGACACATTCCCCAGATCCGGGTTCGTGGCAACGCATGTCCGCCAAACTCGATGCCTTGGGTGCCGAAAACGCTTTTCGTGAAAAAATTGAGCAATTGCCCCAGCATTCGCCTGATATTGATACTTGGAGCAAAATCAATTTAAGGCTTAACCGAATTGGCTATTATAAAACTGCCAAACGTATTGCATTGGCTGTTGCAGCGGGTTTAGCTCTGTTTATAACTGTTTCGCGTGTAACTGATTATGTTCAAAAACCTGATGCCAATACGCAGTTTGCCCAGCAATTGCAAAACAATAAATTGGCGGACCCAGATGATAAAAGCCTCACCCCTGCCCCGGTAAACACTGAAAAGCAAATACCGGAAGCAGAAAATAATTTGGTTTCAAAAAACAAGTCGGATATTCCGAAACCTGAAACCAAGATTAAGGTAGAAGCCAAAAATGAGCTTGTTGCCGAACTTGCAAACGAATCAGAATCGCAAGTTTTACAGATTCCGGTCTCTAATGAAAATATATCAGATGTTTTAGCAGAAATACATAGTTCAAGCACAATTCCTATTTCCCAATCTGAAACAGATAATATTGATACCCCTTCTGAATCTAAAGTTTTTCAACCAGAACTTTCGGTAAACCCCTTATCCAACCCTTCGGTTAAATATTATACTCCCAAAGAGCCTGTTGCAGGTGAAAATAATAACCGTTTTGCAGTAGCGATGAATTACCTTCCCGAAAACGTGAATAATGGCACCGACAATTCCATTTTTCACAATGTTGACCTTACGGCGAGCTACAACAAGGAAAAAGTAAGGTTCAACACAAGTGTTGGCATGGCTTACAACGAAGAACAATTGGAATTTGATATGAATTATGATGTTAAAACCCCGGTAACCGCCATAGGGCCTTCCGGGCATTTGGATACTTTACGTTATGATGTTGCCAATGTGGATTCGCAATACCAAGGAACTGAAAAACATCAGTATGTTACTTATAACCTTGGGTTGGGAAGACGATTGTTCAGTTTTGGCAAGTTCTCTTCCTGGATAAATGCAGGGGCGGGTTTTGGTATTCAGGTAAACAATCCCGATTTGATCGCTTCGACGCAAAATTCGATCAAGGGACAATATAATGCACAGATTATCAGCGTGAAATCCGACAAACCAGTTTACAACGATGTGAACGTGAACTTTGTTACAGGTATTGATTTCAACTATTCTATCCTCAATAAATTGAGCATCACTTTTGCACCAACCAGCCGCTGGTATTTTAAACCCTTACTTACCAAGGACAACCAGCCAACCGATGAGCTTACACTTGGTTTCAGGACCGGGCTGAAATTAGATTTCTAATTCAGGATTGAGTTTACTCCGAAAAGTCTTTATCGCCACAAATCCTCTAAATTTACGTAGAATTGCTTCCTTTTAAAGGAATTCTATATATCGCTTAGCTTAGCTCATTAAGTTTATAACATTGAATAACAATGCTTTGTGGACCTTTGTGCCATAGTGCCTTAGTGACGTTTCTTCTTTTTTAGGTTTTCGGTGTTGGCTTAAACCTTACTTTATTTCCATCTGAAGCCATTTTTCAAGAGACTCGATCACCAATTTTCGTTGTTCTTGACTTAATGTCGAAATCTGTGCACCATGCGTTCCACCAGCCTGAACCATTTTTAGGCTTCCGCTACCAGCCTTTATTTCGGCTGCTGTTGCGCCCCAAGGGTCTGCTTCACCATAAATACAGATCATATTCTGTGGGTTTCCGGCCATAAACTGTTTAAGCTTTTCCTGATAACTTGGATCCCAAACAATTGTCACATCTTTTGGCACAAATGCCGAGTTTGGATAATCCTTGTTTTTCAAGTATTTCGCGAAAGGTTTTTCATCATACTCGTAATATCCAAGTTGTGTATAAAACTGATAATTAGCCGATTGATAAGCATTTGCAGCATCGGTGTACCAAAATGGGGAAACAATCTGATTGAGATAACGAGCCATTTTTTCAGGGCTTGTTGATTTCAAATCGGGCAAAGCGCTAGCATCGGCGGTGTATTGCCAGAATGAAAAAGGAAATTCAAGAACTGAATAATCGTAGGCCGATTCGGCATCAATTGTGGTAAATTTCAGGTTGTTTCCGGCTGCAATTTTTTCCCACAGAGGTAGGATTTTGCTTTTATTTTTCAACATATAAAACTGTATATCAGCTATATGTCTCCTTTGTTTTTTGGTTCCTACATGTTTAAAATGTTCATCAATCCTTTTATCCAGCCTTTCGTAGTTGATTGGTGCAACATACGGAATGGTAACATCCACATCATCAGGAAAATATACTTTATATGCAGTGGCGGTCTGACCGCCTTTGCTAACCCCGGTAGCTACCCATTTCCCTTTGTATATTTGTCCGAAAAGCGTCCTAATGTAATGATAATCACCCGCATCCTGTTCTGCTGTAAGGAATTTCCAATCAACAGGGTTTGGTGTTGATGGGCCGAAATAGCGATGCTCCACATACAATTGATTGGCATGCAATAATCGTGTTGGTTCCGACAAGGTGTTTGTTGAAACCCATTCGGCTCCGTATCCTTCTGTTTCCATTACAGTTGGTGCATCGAAATCCTGGTGGCCGACAAAAATCCGCTGTTTGAAGGTTGGGCTTTTCGGGTTATTGTGATCAACTGCCTGAGGTAACATTATGATATAGAATTCTTTAAACGCAGATGTGTCTTTTTTCTGCACTTCAGCTCCTGAAATTGATTTTAAAAATTTATATAATTCACTATCCTGTGCAACAGAAAGTAAAGGAAACAGGAAAAATGCCAGGATAAGGAAACGCAGGTTCTTCATTGCAAATGTTTTAAAAATGAGTTGCAAAAATATTCATTTCAAGTTGTGCAAGCTGTATTAAAAACAGTTTTTTGATAACTTTGCAAGAAAAACGAAACCTTAATGTTTATTATTGATAATCAATATGATACTTAATCCAAAGGTAATTGATACCGTATTTGTTCTTATTGTATTGCATTAAATGGCGAGATAACCGTTTTTTAGGCTAAACCCTAACCCCCAAGCCCTAATCCCTACAACATGATTTTACCACGTGAAGAAGCACTCCTACTGCTACGAAAATATGTGAAAAATGAAAAAATGATTGCCCATAGCCTTGCTTCAGAAGCTGTTTTGGCTGCACTGGCAACCTATTTGGGGCGTGATGCTGCCGCCTGGGCACAAGCCGGACTTTTGCACGATCTGGATGTGGAAGTTACCAATGCCGACCCATTTACCCATGGGCCAGAAGCTGCAAAATGGCTCGCTGAAATGGGCGTGGATGAAGATATTGTTGATGCCATTGGAATGCACAACGAAATAGCAACCGGCAAGCAACGCAACACCGAATTCCAACATGCGCTCGCTGCCGGCGAAACAATTACAGGATTGGTAATGGCCACAGCATTGGTATATCCCGATAAAAAAATTGCTTCTGTAAAAACCAAATCCGTTGTAAAGCGCATGAAAGAAAAGGCTTTTGCAGCTTCGGTAAAGCGCGAAAATATCCTTGAATGTGAACTGATTGGCTTACCGATTGACCAATTTGCTGCTATTGCTATTGAAGCTATGAGCGGGATTGCGGAGGAAATTGGGTTGTAAAGGGGAGATGTGAAAATGATGGGATTTGAGGATGTGAGGATTTGGGGATTTGAGGATTTGAAAATGGGGGGATTTGAAAATTTGAAAATTAGAGAATGAGGGAATTTAAAAATTGGTAAAAACAACAATAGATCATTTGAAATAAATTATTTGGAAGTTAAACGAACGAATAACTGAGAAATTGAACAGCAGCATTGAACCTGAAACGCGCAGCATTGAACAATTGAACAGCAGAACATTTGAACAATCGAACATTTGAACATTTGAACGCGCAGCATTGAACCTTGAACAACCGAATATTTGAACCCTGTAACGCGCACTTCGACAAGCTCAGTGGCCGGTAATTTGAACCCTTGAACGCGCAGCATTGAACACTTGAACAACAGAACATTTGAAAAATAGAACAACAGAACAATCGAACATTTGAACAACAGAACATTTGAACGGCGAAGCCAATTGAACCCTTAAACGCGAAGCATTGAACCCTTGAACATTTACCCCCCCCTAATCCCCAACCCCTAAACCCAAACCCCTATTTTTAATACCTTTGCAAAGCTATGTTTAAGAAAATAAACGATAAGATTCCTCCTATTTTAAAGAACAAATACCTGCTTACTGGAGTGGCATTTGTGGTGTTGATGCTGTTTTTTGATGGCAACGATTTTATTTCACAATACCGGATGAGGAAAGAGTTGAGCGGGCTAAAAAAAGAACTCCAGTTTTACCGCAATCAGACCCAAAAAGACAGCATTGAATTGAGCCGCTTATTAGGCGATTCGCTTGAATTAGAAAAACTTGGGCGCGAAAAATATATGATGAAACGCGATAGTGAAGATATTTATATCATAGTGCGAAAACCTGCCGCAAAAAAACAATAAACGTAAAGGCACGAAATTTGCTTGTAACCTGTAAAAACTTTTAAAAGATGAAAAATCCTTTCAAAATAATTATCCTTGCGCTTTTACTTGGCACTTTTAACCTCAATGCACAGGATGCTGCGCCAACCATGCCTGTTGATGCCGACTCGAAACTCATTACTTACAAGGAAGTTGTAAATGTACCCGGCACCCAAAGCGAGTTGTTCAACCGTAGTATCGATTTTGTGAACAAACAATATAAAAACCCAGCCGAAGCTACCAAGGTGCGTAACCCGGCTACTGGTTTGATTGATATTATCCACCGCATAGAACTTTCAAAAACGGAAAAAGGTGTAACACTTCCTGCCGGGATTGTGGAATATTCGATGAAAATTGAACTTAAAGAAGGCCGGTATCGCTACACCATTACCAATTTTACTTTGAGGGAAGCTTCGCGGAAGCCTATAGAACTTTGGATGGACAAAACTGACAAATCGTATATCCCTGCTTACGACCTCTACCTGAAGCAGGTTGACGGGTACACCAAAAAACTTATCGAAAACCTAAAAGCTGCCATGCAACCGCCTGCACCTAAAAAGGTGGATGAGTGGTAGGGAATTGAGGATTGCGGATTGTGGATTGCGGATTGCGGATTGCGGATTGTGGATTGGATCCGAATAACCATTAACCCAATAACCATTTGCGGATTGCGGATTGGCTTAAACAACCATAAACCAATAACACTTCGGCTTATTTTAGCGAAGGGTTCGATGAGAACTCACCAAACTAAGTTCAACCAACACCACTCAGTGACCGCTAATAAGCATTAACCCAATAACCATTTGTGGATTGTGGATTGCGGATTGCGGATTGCGGATTCCCGATTGGCTTAAACAACAATAACACTTCGGCTTGTTTCGGCCTTAGCCGCAAGCGAACAAGCGACAGTGCGATGGACAATGAAATAGAAAATTGAATTAAAACATAAAAATAAAAGAAGGAAATCCCGTGCAGAAAAGGTCTTTAGTGGTAATTGACATTCAAAACGACATTACCAAAAACTACAAAGAAATCATTGACAATGTTAATCGGTCAATAGATTGGGCAGTGGAAAATGAAATTCATGTCGTTTACATAAGGCATTATAACTTATCTGACGGCACAAGGACTTTCAAACCTAATACTAGTGGGTCTGAATTAGTTTCGGACATGAAATTGGTTTCCAAAAACATTTTTGAAAAATCCAAAGGCAACGCATTGACCA
>CAJAXK010000280.1 GCA_903946925.1 uncultured Bacteroidales bacterium
ACGGGTGGCACGGAATACTACTGGGATTTTGGCAACGGGGAAACTTCCTACCGCGAATCGCCGCTGATCACTTACCAGGAAGACGGCACCTACCAGATCATGCTGGTAACGGTGAGCGGCAAAGGATGCCAGGACACGGCTTTCTCCACCTATGAAATGATTTTCAAAGGATTGTATGTGCCCAACGCTTTTGCACCTGGTGGCAGTGTGCAAAGCACCCGCCTCTGGAAACCGGTGGGCGTGAACCTGGCGCAATACCTTGCCGAGGTGTACGACAGCCATGGCGCAAAACTTTGGTCAAGTTCGTTGCTCGACAACAAAGGCTCACCGGTGGAAGGCTGGGACGGATCTTTCAACGAAAAACCCTGCCAGCAGGATGTGTATGTGTGGAGGATTTCTGCCGTGTTCCGCGATGGCACGGTTTGGTACAACAAGGATGTGGGCGAGCATAAAGGCTTGACCGAACCGGTTTGGGGGACTGTGACGCTGATACGGTAAGCAGAATTTATTTTATAATTTCGACAGAGAAATTATCGTAACTATTCACCCTATACCCGAAAATCGAAGAACATACTTCTTTAATTGATTTAGGCTTTTAGGCTGTAGGCTTTTAGTGCTTTGCTGTACAAATATTGTTTGATTTTAATCCACAATATTGCAAAGATGATGAACCTTAACACCCAAATCCCAACAACTAAAAGGTAAGTCCCTGAATAGTTTCAAATTATCATATAGTTGAGTCCACTCCGAAAAGTCTTTTTTGCCACGAAGACACAAAACCAATAAGTTTACTCATAATTGCTTGTTTTTAAAGGAATTCGTGATACCGCTCCGCTAAGTTCACAAAGTTTATAGTGCAGACTAACAATACTCTGTGTCCATCCGTATTCTCAGGGCTGCTTCGGCAGGCTCAGCACACCACTCCGTGGTTTTCTTTTTTTTAGGGTTTTCGGACCGGACTCATAGTTAGACTTTTATTTTTCCCCCGAACCAAAAATATGTTACCGTACAAACTGTCCCAATAATTGCACCGGCAAATACATCTGACGGAAAATGTACACCTAAAACCATGCGCGAGTAGCCGATCAGTGATGCCCAAAGTAAGCTTGGGATAACAATGTACCCTTTGGGAAAAATTAATGCCAATCCAACTGCAAAGGCAAAAGCATCTGCTGTGTGCCCCGATGGGAATGACGGGCTTCCGCCAACACTCAGTTTCTCGATAAACGGGTATATTTCATACGGTCGCGGCAAATCAATCGTGTATTTTAAAATGTTGGCAACAATGGCCGAAATGGCTACTGGGATAACGAGCTTTATCGCATTGTTCCTTAATACTTTATTTTTATTGATGAAGGAAATAATCAATGCAAGTATGGGAAAACCAAATGCAAAATAACCAGCCGTATCGGTAAAAATTTTAAAGGCAGGATCTAAAAATGTAAGCCTGTGTTCGTAAATTGCTTTCAATAATGCAATATCCAAATCTTGAAAAGACTGCGAGAATAAAACCGTATTGATCAAAAGTAACATTTTGCTTTGCCTGAAAGGTGTGATACCTATACCATCACCGAATTTTTGGGCAAATTTAATTTTATCATGGTAATAATTGCGGGAAATAGGAAATTAATGTTTTAGATTGTGAAAAATTAGGAAGGAAATCCTGATTTCAACAAAGAAATTTATTCGATCAAAGAAGCACAAAACCCATTTTCTTTTGAAGGCAGGGTGAAAAATACACCAAATTTAATTTTGGTTTGAGCAAGTAAATCATAAAAGCAAAAACCCTCTGCAATATGCTCTTGCAGAAGGTTTTGCAAGTATTTAACTAATTGATTATTAATGTTGAGATTTCGATAACCTTAAAAAACCAACTAATTGGATTTTAAAAACAGCCTTACAATTAGTTGCCAAATTTATCCAACGAAACATTTACATCAACCTTTATCGCTTCCGAAATATTCTTGATCACGGCTTTCGGAATGGCAATGTTATAGTCTTTAGGCGCTACATTAAAACTAGCTATACCAATAACTTTTCCGGCTTTGGTTTCGAGGGTGCCATTTACTTTAACTTTGTTTGTAACGCCGTGTATGGTCAAATCGCCTTCTACAACTACCTTGTACACACCATCTTTTGTGAGGTTTACATCTTTTATATTGGTAATCTTGCCTTTAAATTCCGAACCCGGAAACTTTTCCGACTCCATATAATTTTCATTAAAATGCTCTTGCATCAATGCTTTTTCAAATTCAAAGCCGCGAATCAATACTTTAAAAACAAAATCACCTGTTGCAAAATTCAAGGCACTGTTAACCTGTCGGTTTGTCCCTTCAATTTTTTCCATTGGGGTTTCCGAAAAGAATTTGATAGTGCCTCCTTTTGTCATAAATTTTTGGGCACTTGAAATAGTGGCCGATAAAAGGATGATAGCGAGTAATGCTGTGATTTTTTTCATTGAAACTGAATTTAAATGATTTAGTTGATTTAGTAACCTACAATTGTGTTTTTTGTTTCAAATTGTTGATGGCAATTTAGTGTATCAACAGTTAATTGTTTTGAAAAATGGTAATAATAAACAGAATAACAACATGTTGAGTAATTTAAATATAAATCGGACCACAGTATTTAATATTATAGAAACTAAATCTCAAAGATTACTCACAATTGCTTATTTTCAAGAAGTTCGTGATAACGCTTCGCTAAGTTCACAAAGTTTAAATAGCTGATTAACAATACTCTGTGTACCGCTGTATCCTCTGTGCTGCTTCGGCAGTCTCAGCACACCGCTCCGCGGTTTTCTTTTTTTGAGGGTTTTCGGAGTGGACACAAGCTTTATCCAAAAATACTTTTCGAAGTAGGCACATGATTTGTATGATGGATCGAATACTTTCATTTTCCTGCATTTACTGTATTCATTACTTTTAATTGGTGGTTGATGGATTCCTGATGGATTGCTTTGAACATTTGGTCAATAAACTCATGGCTTAAGCCTTTGCTTAAACCTTTGGTTGCAACTTTTCGGATAATTTCTTCCCAGCGCTGGTTTTGTAAAATGGTGATATTGTTGTCTTTTTTATACTTGCCTATGGTCTCGGCAACATTCATGCGCTGTTCAATAAGGTCAATAAGTTGGTCGTCGAACATATCTATCTGTCCACGGAGTTCGCCCAAAATATCCAGGAATTTACTATCGCTCGAAAGCGGCTGGCGTAGTATCAGTTTATCGAGTAAATTCAAAAGTGCATCAGGTGTAACTTGTTGGTTTTTATCGCTCCAAGCCTTGTCGGGCGAAATATGCGATTCGAGCATCAACCCGTCGTAGTTCAGGTCCATGGCTTTTTGTGCAATATCAAAAAGGAAATCCCTTTTGCCTCCAATGTGGCTTGGGTCGCACAACAGTGGCATTTCCGGGATGCGCAAGCGCAGTTCGATTGGGATTTGCCATTTGGGCTGGTTCCGGTAAGCCGTTTTTTCGTAAGCCGAAAAACCACGGTGGATGGCACCAATATATTTGATTCCTGCCGAATTCAGCCGTTCTATGGCTCCAATCCACAATTCCAAATCGGGGTTTACGGGGTTTTTTACAAAAACCATGGTGTCAACCCCTTTTAAAGCTTCAGCTATTTCCTGCATGGCAAAAGGATTTGCCGAAGTACGGGCACCAATCCATAGTACATCTATTCCAAATTTCAATGCTTCATAAACATGTTTTTGTGTGGCCACTTCTGTTCCGGTCGGGAGACCGGTTTCTTGTTTTACCTGTTTCAACCATTTTAAACCTTCGCTTCCAACACCTTCGAAT
The DNA here is from genome assembly GCA_903946925.1 of uncultured Bacteroidales bacterium. Lineage (GTDB taxonomy): Bacteria > Bacteroidota > Bacteroidia > Bacteroidales > UBA4417 > UBA4417. The sequence goes on from CAJAXK010000280.1 coordinate 3,806, forward strand.
GCATTGGGTCGAGTCCTCGGTTTCCAGATTCCCGCCCTGAATACATCCACCTTGTTTAATTTTGCAAGTTGAAATGCCGTTTGCATTACCTGTTCTTCTGTTTCGGCACTGCACGGCCCCGAAATAAGCAAAGGACGGCCTTTATAAATGGGCCAGTTTTGTATGGGTTCTATATGTAGTTTTGTTTCCATCTGGTTGGTTGGATTGATGAGATTGATGGGTTGATGGGATTGATGGGTTGATGGATTGATGGGATTGATGGGTTGATGGGATTGATAGGTTGATGGGATTGATGGGATTGAGGAGTTGAGGGGTTGAGGGGTTGATGGGTTGAAGAGTTGAAGGGTTGATAAGTTTATTGTTTAATGGGTTAATGGTTTTTGGTATTAGAAAGTAAAGTTCTCTCCCCCCAATCCCTAAATCCCAAAACCTAAACCCTTTCAATTCAATATTTTCCTGATTTTATTTGCTTCATTCATCAAGTCTTTTAGTCCTTCCTGGTTTTTTTCAAGAATGTAATTTTTAAACAGGTTCATCTTTTCGAGGTAATTGTCCAACACTTCGATAATATAATCGGAGTTTTGCAAAAAAATGGGTGCCCAGGTTTCGGCATTGCTTTTCGCCAGGCGGACAGTTGATTCAAATCCACCACCAGCCAGTTTAAGTATGTTTTCTTCATCTTTTTCCTTATCCAAAACGCTCAAGGCCAGCGAAAACGAAGTGATGTGCGAAATATGCGAAACATAAGCAACATGTATGTCGTGATCAACCGCAGGCATATACGAAATTCTCATGTTAAGTGCTTTGTACATTTCAGTAACCCTGTCCAAAGCATCAGTATCTGATAGCTCGCGATCGCAGATAATCACGTGTTTGTAATCGAATAATTTTCCGATTGCAGCCATAGGTCCTGAAAATTCGGTGCCTGCCATGGGGTGGGATGCCACATAACGGCCGCGGTTTGGATGATTGATAACAGCTTCGGCAATTCCCGCTTTGGTAGAACCCATATCAGTAACTACTTTTCCGGTTCCTTCAATCAAAGTAAGGATTCCAGGCAGCATTTCCCTGTTGGCGTTTACGGGAGTGCATAAAATAATCAGATCCGATTTGTTCACGGCATTTTCCAGTGTATCTATTTCGTCCACCAATCCGCTGTGCAAAGCAATGTTTTGATGATGAAGGTTGCTGTCAACCCCTATTACAATTGTGGCAAATCCACGCCGCTTCAGGTCTATGGCAAGCGAACCTCCTATTAATCCAATCCCAACTATACATACTATCATTTTATTTCTCCTTAATATTTGTACCTGATGTTTTCTTATTTACAGCTCATTTTTGACTCTATCCCATTCTCATTCAAAATAAGCAAGCCTTTCAATCGCTTCCTTTAACTTATTTTCGGTTGCGCAAAGCGAAATGCGGATGTACTTATTGCCCTGATCGCCAAAAACCATTCCCGGAGTAATAAAAATATTTGCTTTGTGAAGTAATGATTCTATAAGCTCCTCTCCGGATTTATATTTTTCTGAAATTTTTCCCCATAGAAACAATCCGCTTTGGTTTGTATCGAATGTGCAATTCAGTTTCAACATAATGTTCTCGACCAACTTCCTTCGTGCCGAATACGTTTTGTTGTTCAGTTCATACCAACTTTCAGGGCTACGCAACGCCTCAACAGCAGCAACTTGCATTGGGTGGAACATCCCGGAATCCATATTGCTTTTTACCTTTACTATGCCCGAAATATATTGCCCGTGCCCGGCAACCATCCCTATCCGCCAACCAGCCATATTGTGCGATTTGCTCATTGAATTAAGTTCTAAAGCAACGCCTTTTGCACCATCTACTGACAATACACTCAAATATTTCTGGTTCAGGATAAAACTGTACGGATTGTCGTTGCAAATTAAAATATTGTGTTTATGACCGAAAGCAATTAGTTTTTCAAACAGTTTTCTATCACCTTTGACACCTGTCGGCATGTTTGGATAGTTTACCCACATCATTTTTACTTTGCTTAAATCGCTGTTTTCCAGTTCTTCAAAATCAGGTTGCCAGTTATTGTTGGCTTTCAGGTTATAAAGCCTTACTTTTCCGCCAACCAATTTTGTTGCCGAAGTATAAGTTGGATAACCAGGGTTTGGCACAAGCACTTCGTCACCGTAATTCAAAAATGCCATGCTAATGTGCATAATCCCTTCCTTGGAACCGATAAGCGGTAGGATTTCATTTTCAGGGTTCAACCTTACATCAAAGTATTTTTGATACCATTCCGCGAAAGCTTCGCGCAAAGCTGGAATGCCATTGTAGCTTTGGTAGCCATGCGAATCGGGTAATTTTGCTGCTTCGCACAGTTTTTCAATCACCGATTGGGCGGGAGCAAGGTCAGGGCTGCCAATCCCAAGATTGATAATGTTGGCACCTGCTTTACGCATTTCGTCAATTTGCTTCAATTTATGCGAGAAATAGTATTCCTGCACCAGTTCAGTTCTGGATGATGGTCTTATTTTCGGTTGGCCGTTGTCCATTTTGATACTCTCCCAAAATTTGTAAATGTTCGGTTAAAGGTTTTACTGCTTCCAATGCCTGTTGATACCTGTTGTAATCAGCGAAAACAAGGTCGATGTAAAAAAAGTACTCCCACTCAACTCCAACAATTGGCAGTGACTGGATTTTTGTAAGGTTCATTTTGTAAAACGAAAGTACCGAAAGGACTTGCGACAAACGTCCTTCCTCATGCTGCAACGAAAAACAAAGCGTTGATTTGTTGATGGTTTGATTGGCAATTTGTTCCAAATCTTTTACTTTATGGCTTTCGGTAATTACCTGAAATCGAGTAAAGTTACGCTTGTTAGTTTCCACTCCTGTTTTCAGGATTTCCATATTATACATACGGGCTGCAAGTTCGCTGCCAAGCGCTCCAATACCTTTCAGCTTTTCGTCCCTTATCCATTTTACGCTCAGAGCCGTATCAACCGAATCAATAATCCTGACACCTTTTCGGCGCAGCTCATTGAGAAAAATATGACATTGTTGAATTGCAATCGGATGAGAGTGGATTTCGGTGATTCGATCAATGGATTGGCCGGGCAGTGTAATCAGGTTTTGCACAACGCGCAAATACTGCTCCCCCATGATAGTTAGGCCGCTTTCGCGAAGCAAGGCAAGATTTTGCAATAAACTCCCAGCGACTGAATTTTCCATGGCAACAATACCACAATCTGCTTTTTTGTCCTGAAGTTCATTAAACAAGTCTGTGAAAGTTTCGCAAGGAATTATCTCGATTGGGATATTGCCAAAAAACTGCCGGGCAGCAATTTCATGAAATGCCCCTAAGCCACCCTGAATGGCAACGCTTATTCTATTATCTCTTAGTGGAACCATAATTATTTACAAAAAAAAAGCCCCGAAATTTCCGGGACTTTCACATTATTATTTTTTAAGGCAATAACGCATCAGTCCGTCTTTGGCAGATAATAGGTAAAGAAGAAAGAGTATGCGTGGTTTGCTTTCATTTTTAACAATCTAAGTTCAAATGCTAAACTGCTTGTTTTGCTTTTGTAATGCAAAAATACTCATTTTTATTTACAAAAGCAGATTTAACATTTGGTTAATAGAATGTGGGTGTTATGTAAGTTTGGATAATTAAAATTTGGAGTTCCAAAACGATTAAAAGAACGCTAATTCATTATTGGGGATAAAATTTTCATCGTGTAGATGCAAATACGAACAAGATTTGCCGCGAAACACAAAGGCAAGTATCGCAACCTGCATCTTATCAGCAGATTGTAATTTACGGATTAAATATTGCAATTATTAATGATACGTATTTTCCTCAAGGCATCCCGCCAAAAAGCTTTAACCACAAATTACCGTAAGATTGGCAAAAACTACCGTTTAACCGGCAAAACCTATCGTTAAATAAAAGGGACCGGCAATATTGTAAAAAGCCGTAAATAATAGCCTACATTTGTCTTTTGAAACATCGAAAAGAAAAAATATGCAACCCTAGTTTTCAATTATAAATCGCAGGAATGAAAAATTCGACAATGCCCAAGATGAAAATCGTTATTTTACTCGCATTATTCAGTATTGCGAAAATAGCTTCAACTCAAACCTGGCCTATGCCCGGGGCAAAATGGCAGTATTGTGTAACCGATTGGAATGGGCATCCCGGAGGATATTTCGAATTGGGCTTGGTGGGCGATACTATACTAAATAGTATTGTTTACAACGCCATATCCTTAACTGTAGATTCGAGCAAAGCAAGCAACAATACCAATTTTATGATTTCCCCTATATTTACTCGATTCAGCAACGATACCGTTTACCGATTTGTGAATAATAGAGAGTATATCTATTTTGTTTTCAGCGGTGTAGCGGGTAATCTTTATACAACTTTCAGATCTGCCGGATTTGGAAATAATTGGAATGATTCGGCATGTACCGCTGTTCTGCCTTTGAAAGTTATCGAAAATGATTTGGTTACATACAACAACACAAGTTTGCGAAGGATGGTGCTCAAAGATACGCTTTTCACCTATTTATATGAGCCAAACTTCGGGATTGTACACGAGTACACATTGGTTGAACGGATTGGGGTGCTAAATGCTCTGCCATTAATAAATTCTGCTGAACCAAAAGGGTTTGCCGGTAGCGGATGCAGTCTGCCTTCGGACTGGGGCAGTTATACATTGGGTTCATATTCCGATAATACTTTTAACATTGTTTTTCAGGATTGCCTTGGAACGGGTATAAGTGAGACCAAGGTTACACAACAAGAGATTATTGTTTATCCCAATCCTGCCCAAGCTTTTATAACGATAGAACGCCCTAAGATATACATGCATCAGCAGCTTCTATATTCAATATATAGTATTATGGGAGAACTACTATTACAAGAATACTCAGGAGAAAAGCCAGAAACCAAGATTGATGTTTCATCCATACCCGATGGCAACTATATGGTTATTTGTCAGCCAGTTGATAAACCTCAGATTATGATAACTTGCCCAATAATAATTAAACATTGAGTCCACTCCGCAAAGTCTTTTTTCGCCACAAAGGCACTAAATTTCTAAGTTTACTCAGAATTGCTTATTTTAAAGGAATTCGTGATATCGCTACGTTAAACTCAAAAAGCTTATAGTGCTGATTAACAATACTCTGTGTACCTCTGTGTCCTCCATTCCTCTGTGGTTTTCTCTTTCTTAGGGTTATCGGAGCGGACTCAATCATATAATTACCAACTTAAAAAAATTTCGCCAATTTTAGTGTTTATTCAATAAAAACCAGAAGCCATCCGCTGCGGCAAAATCAGATTTACTTTGTATATAAATCAATCATCCTTTGTATGGCAGCCGAACAGACAGGGCAAAAGCTGTTCACATCAAACGAGCGCATAAGGCAATCGGGAGCTGGGCGGTAAAGTCCTTTTGCCACATATCCCGCACCTTCGTAAACGCCTAATTTCATGGCTTCGTAATTATCCATTGGGGTTGGTATGGGCGTGTTTGGGGCCAGCATCGCTTTCCATTTGCTGTCGAAATTTACCAAAGTTGTAATGTTTGGTTCCCAAGGTTCGAGGTTGGTTGGATAAATATCGTTGAATGAAGTTGATCCGTCATCATACTCATCGCCTAAGGCAGCAAACCCATGCCCAAATTCGTGGACGAATATTTTCGACGAAAAATCGTTGCTGTTTATTGACGTGTTGTAATGGTTATAAATGGCACCTCCACCGTATTTTGTTGAGTTTACCAAAATGTAAATCTGGTCGTAAGGAGCGTTGGCCGACAGGTTGCGCACACTTTTGTTATCGGTTGTCATCAGGTACCGTTCCGAATCGAAAGTATAGAACGAACTGTTCATTATGGTGTTTCTCCACACTTTGTCGCCGGGGATATCGGTCCCGCTTTCGGCAGATGGTGCAAGTATGCCCCGGATATTGAATTTTTCACGGTTTTGTTTATACGGCTCAAAAGCAAAAAGCCCTGAAGTAAATTTATCGCAATCAGCCTTAAACTTATCCATTTCGGCTGCGGTGTAGCCTTCGGGCAGAATCACAATATCAATTTTTTTTGCAGCTTCGCCCGATAGCAAGGCATCATAAACCGGATAAACCATTTGCCGCTCTTCGGTGATAAAATAGCTTTTTGCTTCAACCAAATATTCGAACTTTTTTTGATATATGCCCATAAAATCCCTGCTATAAAACTCAAGCCTAACATCGTTTTTGGGGAAAGGCATAATTACAGTTTCGGAAAAAGTGCGCGAGGTGTGTTTGGCTTCTTCGGTAAATTGCCATTCGGCAAACAAGGTGCAATATCCGTGGCTGTAAATCAGTTTGTTGGTGGCCACATCAAAAGCTTTTACATAGTATTCGCCATAGTTTAAGGTATCGGTAAGGATGGTGTGCGAGCCTCCCCAAAATGGTTCCGATTTTAGCTGGTCAATCGAATAGGATTCGCTTTGGCTGTTGCCGCTGTGAAAATAATCAATGCGGAGGGTTTTATCCAGGAACCATTCGTCGAACGATGCGAAGGATTGTAAACATGCAAACAGAAAGAGGATGGGAAGTATCGCTTTTTTCATTTTGGAGATGTTATTTTTGATCTGCCAAAAGTAGGAAATGAAACAATATGTTTTGCTTTATGATTGCTATTGAACGTACTTTGATGCTACAAAAAGTTGAGTCAACTCCGAAAACCCTAAAAAAAAAGAAAACCACGGAGGCACAGAGGACACAGAGGCACACAGAGTGTTATTAATCAGCACTATAAACTTTGTGAAACTTAGAGTCTTTGTGACTTTGTGGCTAAAAAAGACTTGTCGGAGTGGACTCAAAGTTAGAATTTTGTAACTAAATTTTTAGCACCAAACTCCTCTAAACCTTTTAAAAAACCTCGAACAAAATAACCCTTCCAAATGTTTGTAAAATAGGGTTTAGGAATCGAAAAAAATAACTCCAATTACAATGGCAGCAGAACAAACACCAGGCTTAAAGAATGACGACCGATGGGTAAAAATTATTGCACCTTACCGCAATGGCGACAACCTGCATAGTTGGTGGCAGGTTATCAATACGTTTGTGCCTTATGTTTTGCTTTGGGTGCTGATGGTGATTAGTTTAAAATACAGTTACTGGATTACATTGCCACTGATACTGCTTTCGGCAGGGTTTCTGGTCCGCTTGTTTATTATTTTCCACGATTGTGGGCACGGTTCGTTTTTTAAATCAAAACGGTTAAGCGAAATGGTAGGGTATATTTTTGGGGTGCTTGCTTTCACCCCTTATCACCGCTGGCATTATTCTCACTTAATCCATCACCAAACGGTTGGCAACTTAGATAAACGAGGCTTGGGCGATGTATGGACTTTAACTGTTGACGAATATCTGGCGTTGCCAAAAAAGAAACAATTAGCGTATCGCATTTTTCGCAATCCGTTTATCATGTTTGGTCTGGGCGCGGCTTTGCTCTTTCTGGTCAATAACCGGTTTACGCGCAAGGATTTTTCGCGAAAGCAGAAAATGAGTGTTTATGCTACCAATGCCGGAATAGCGGTTTTAGCCACTACACTATGCCTAACAATTGGTTGGAAAGCATATTTGCTGATACAAATCCCTGTAATGTATTTTGCTTCTATTGGTGGGGTCTTTCTTTTTTACCTGCAACACCAATTTGATGGCGTACATTGGTACAGCGATAAGGAATGGGATTTTAAGACTGTGGCTTTGCATGGCAGTTCGTATTACCAGCTACCTGCCATTTTGCAATGGTTTTCGGGGAATATAGGATTTCATCATGTTCACCACCTTAGTTCAAAAATACCCAACTACCGCCTCGAAAAATGCCATCGCGAAAACGAACTTTTCAGGAACATAAAGCCGATCCCTTTTCTACAGGGTTTCAAATATGTGCATTTAAAATTGTGGGATACCCAAGCCGGTAAGTTGATCAGGTTCAAAGATTTGAAAATGAAGTTAGCGACAGCATCACAACCTGCTAATTATTAATTGGTTGATTCATCCCTACGTAGCCGCTTCATCTTATTTCACCCTCGAAAGCTCAAGAAATCCTTCCCAAAGCGTTTGTTGCGCCTTATATTTAATGCAGGTATTATATATTCCAGTATTTTTGCCAATTATCAGACAACCAAATTACTCTTTCAAGAAACGAAATGGCGGTTCGCTCCAAAACCCACAAAGGTTTTTTCAGCTTACAAAAAAGACTATAAGGAAACTAAAAAGTGAACCATCAAAACAGCTTTGTTTATAATGAAAATCAAGCTCAACAGCATCATAAAAGTAGCCGTTACTATTGCAATCCTGCTTTTCCTGTTATGGAAAGTGGAATTCAACATGAAAGGGTTTGGAGAAATATTAAGCTCTATAAAGATAGGTTATATCCTGCTTTCGCTGATGGGCGTGGTGGTGGTGCTTGGCATTAAAAGCTATCGTTGGCGCATACTTATCAGCAATGAAGGTGCCAACTATTCGGCATACAATGCTTTTGGCGCTTACATGTCTTCCGATGCAATTGGTATTATTACACCCGGGCGCATCGGGGAAATTGCCAGGTTATACTATGTGAGGCAAGAAACTGATATTAGTTTTTACAACGCATTTAAAACAATAGTTTCCGACAGGATTTTCGATTTCACCATGTTGGGATGGTTTGGCTTGTCGGGCACCTTGTTCTATTTCAAAACATTTGGCGATTACCCCGGCATTTATTACGCTTTAGGCATATTAATCCTTTTTCTTATTGGCTATGTTATTGTAATTAAACTACTTGGCTTTTTATTGAAATTCAAAAAAGTACACCGTTTGCCAATAGTCAGGTTTATTCACGAAAGTTTTATTGCCGTTATACAAAAACATGCAATAAAAATGTGGGCTTTAACCATTTTTGCATACTCCATGTTTTTTTGGTTCTCGTGGCTGATTATGATTGCCCTTCATTTAACACCATCGTACATTGATGTGGTTTTTATCATGAGCATTATGAGCCTGAGCACAATTATCCCGCTTTCGGTTGCAGGATTTGGAACCCGCGAGGCCACGCTGGTTTTATTGTTTTCGTATTACGGATTGGCGAGCGAAACAGCGATTTCGTTTTCACTTCTTCACTTTTCGGCATTTTTCCTTTGGGGCGGACTTATCGGTCTGGTATTCTGGTTGTTGATGCCTATTTCTTTGCAACAGGTAAAAGATGATTCAAAAAGTATTTTCCTTTTGTTCAAGCCTGAAAAATGATTTTTGATGTTGGGTTAGCTGTCTTATTTGCATTAAAAAATTACTATATGGATTTAAGTTCAAAAGCCAATATACGGCTAATTCTTATTTTGAGGTGCTATTTAAGAAACATTTGCTACAAGATTTATTTTTTCTTGTCCTTTTGCCTTGACGCAAAAGTACCAACTTAGCGAAGCGGTCTCATGAGCTCCTTTAAAAATAAGCAATGGGCGAATAAAAAGTCAAGGCTTTATATAAATTTTACACATCTGTACACCTCGGTAAACAC
>CAJAXK010000281.1 GCA_903946925.1 uncultured Bacteroidales bacterium
AGGTGTACAGATGTGTAAAATTTCTATAAAGCCTTGACTTTTGGTCCTTTGTGTCAAGACAAAGGACAATAAAAACAACTTGAAACACATTCAAAAAAAACTAAAACTCTAAAAGCCCTTCAGCACATCAAAATAATATATAGCCATAATGTGGTGGTTTTAAAAAATAATTGGCAAAATGCCTTTAAAACCAAAAACAAAAGAATTCATAAATATTTATATAAAATGTTGTAACTATTGTAAAATGTATATCTTTGCAAAAAAATCACAATAAATAAAAAACATCATGAGTAAAGGAACAGTAAAATTTTTCAATGATTCCAAAGGATTTGGATTTATCAAAGATGACGCAACGGACAAAGAATACTTTGTACACGTTACAGGCCTGATCGATGAGATTAGGGAAAATGACCAAGTGTCTTTTGACCTTCAGGAAGGTAAAAAAGGATTAAATGCAGTAAATGTTAAAGTGATTTAATATATATACATTGTTCTTTGAAGCCCTGCATTTTGCAGGGCTTTTTTTATGCCATTTCATATCCTATTGTATTAAAGCGGCTCATATACAATGATTTGTGTTCATGTTATTGCAGCACTGTTATTCATGTTTTATGATAGAAGAGGTTTTGTTTTTTTTGGTGCATTGTAGATTTTAGTCGAATCGGTTGTAACTTTGGTATTTCATTGTTCATGCATCGTTAATGTCTCAATTCCTAAGATTTCAAAAAAAGAATTGCTCATTTTTTACGGACTAAACATGATACGCATTAGTAAGCTGCCGGTTATTCTGTTGATTTCCTGCTTTTACGCATCTAATTTGGAAGCACAGTCCATCTTTGAGCCACAAGTAATTTGTAATGGGTTTTGTAGTGCAGATTCAATCCTTTTTTTTAGTGAAGTTAAATCGGGGGATTGTTTGGCAAAGAATAGCGAAGATAGTCTGGGTTTGCATCAAATAAAATTTAAAAACTCACAGGCAATCCCTGATGAATTATTGACAGTATTTTATTATTATCCTGAGTTGGCTCATTTAAAAATCCAGGTTAGTAGTAAAGCTATCAAACAAACAATGAATTGTAGGCCTTCGCCTCTAAACATTTTTAGGACAAAGCCAAACAGGAGATATAATTTGATCATTAATAACAATAAAGGGAAATATATTGGATTGAAATTCAATGAATTATCCTTCAATATTAAGGTTGGCTGGCTTGGACACGAATTGGCCCATATTTGTGAATATGAAAAAATGAGCACTATGCAAACTATACGTTTTGCACTAAAATATGTAGGGTCGAAAGAGTATGTTCGAATGGTTGAGCGAAATACAGATCTGATTACCATTAAACACGGTTTGGCTTATCCTCTTTATGATGGAACCGATTTTTTGTTGCGAAATAAAGAAATAAGTGCAAAATACAGGGAATACGCAATCACAAATGGTTTATCCCTGAGCGAGATAAAATGCTTTTGGTGTTCATTGCCAACTGTTAACGAGTAGAAGGGGTTTAGTGGACTAGATTAGTGAATTGACTGTTAGTTCTTTGATGTAAATTAATAACTAAGGCTATAAGTTAGTTTTTTTAATTCAATTTCCGATACTTTAGCCGAATACATAAGGTTTACCAATAAGTAGGCAGCATTGTCCAAACTGGATTGGGCAGTTTTTACATCAATAATTGTTGCTTGGCTTACATTGAATTGTTGCAAAACAACATCAACTAATTTTTGGGTCATTTCGTAGTTTTTTCTCTGCGAATCTACTTGTTGCAAAGTAGTTGAATACGACCTGTAAACTTTTTCTGCCTGCGTTGTTAGCGAAACTAAAAGGCTTTCCTTTTCAAGGATCGAATTTTTCACCCTTATTTTTGCAACATCGCTTTGCGTTTTATAAATATTGCCATTAAAAATCGGGATTTGCATGGTAACACCTGCCGAAGGCCCATAGTTTTGGTTTAACTCGATGGAACCTTTATTGAGGTTGGCATGGTAAAAGTCGTATCCTGCATTTAATTTCACAGAAGGATATCGCTGGGACGAAACCTCTTTAACAATTTGTTCATCAATTAAAATCTGCTGTTCGGCGCTGAGCAACTGAGGGTTACGGTTCAAATAGTTTACCACTGATTCCAATTGCATTGATTTGTCAATAATCAAAGTATCTTCGACCTGAAAATCCAGGGATTTTCTAGCATTGATTAACAACAATAAATCTGATTTCGTTTGTTCTATTACCAGTTTTTGTAGTGTTAATAATTGTTCGGCAGAATTTACGTCGGTTTGGGCTTGCAGCATATCAACTGCATTGGCCATACCAACATTGTTTTTTACATTTAAAATATCCAGTTTTTGTTTCGATACATCCAGTGAATTTTGAATGATTTTCAAATACTTTTCTTGCCTGATAATATCGTAATACGTTACCATTATATCGGCTATTGTATTCTGTATTTGTTGGTTAAGCTGTATTTCACTCAAATCCTGTAAGCGGTTCAACCGTTCTTTTGTTGCACTTATCTTGAATCCGTTAAACAAAACCATACTGGCAGAAACCCCGGCATTTATGGCATTTTCGCCTTTGTCCGAAATGTTGTTTTCTGTCCCATCGCTCAATTTCTGGTCTATGGTAGTCAAAGAGGCATTATCACCCGCATTTGCGCTAACAGTAGGCAAGCCTCCAGCAAACCCATACGAATTGCTTTTTGTGGCAATTTCCACAAAGTTTTCTGCAATCTGTATATCAAAATTGTTCTTTAACGCAGTATCAATAGCATTTCGCAAAGTAAATTGCTGTTGCGCTATCCCCACAAAGGGAAGGACAAGGGTTAAAAAGAGTAGAAGCCTGGTTTTATATAATTTCATTTTTTTTGATTCTGTTGCGGGTTAATGGTTATTTGTTATTTGTTATTTGTTATTGGTGGACACAGAGCGAAGTTGAAGTGTTAATGGTTAATGGCTATTTGTTATTGGTTATTAGCGGACACTGAGCGAAGTCGAAGTGTTATCAGTTATTGGTTATTAAAACATTACCACATTACCGCATTACCGCATTACCACATTATCGCATTATCACATTAACTAACTTCTTCCATTTCACTTTCATTTACTTCGCGTTTGCCGGAAATGTATGAATAAACTGCTGGAATTACGAATAATGTTAAGACAAGTGAGAACAACAATCCTCCCACAACAACAATCCCTAATGGTATGCGGCTTGTGGAGGCTGAACCCAGGCTGAGCGCTATTGGCAAAGCACCTAAGGATGTTGCAAGGCTTGTCATAAGGATTGGCCGTAACCTTTGGGTTGCAGCTTCAATAACTGCTTGCCGTTTTGCCAGACCTGCATCACGCTTTTTGTTGGCAAATTCCACGATTAGGATCCCGTTTTTTGTAACAAGGCCAATAAGCATAATCATGCCTATTTGTGAAAAAATGTTCAGCGTTTGGCCAAACATCCATAAACAGAGGACAGCCCCGGCAATGGCTAATGGAACCGTAATCATAATAATGAGCGGATCCCTGAAACTTTCGAACTGGGCTGCAAGCACCAGGAAAATCAGCACTAAAGCCAAAATAAAAGCAAAGGCTGTATTTGACGAACTTTCGGCATAATCCCGCGATGGCCCACTAAGTGAAGTTTGGTAGCTTTCGTCCAATAATTTGTCTGCTATGGCTTGCATGGCAGCAACCCCGTCGCCAATGGTTTTGCCTTCGGATAACGAAGCCGAAATAGTGGCAGCTTTATATCTATTATAATGGTAAAGCGAAGGCGGCGTTGCATTAGGCTCAATTTTGGTAACCGAGGCGAGTGAAATATTTTCGCCTTTATTATTCCTGACATACAGGTTGGAAATATCGGCAGGGGTTTGCCGGTTTTTAAGGCCAACCTGACTAATTACCTGGTATTGTTTGCCATTCATGATAAAATAAGCAAGCCTCCTACCGCTAAAAGCACTTTGAAGTACACCTGCAATATCGGTAACGGTTAACCCAAATTCACGTGCTTTGATCCTGTCAATTGTAATGTCAACTTCAGGTTTGTTAAATTTGAGGTTTACATCTACATTTTGAAATGTTTTATCATCTTTGGCTTCGTCGAGGAATTTTGGGATTATTGTCCTCAGTTTTTCAAAATCCAGGTTTTGTATCACAAACTGAACAGGCAACGAACCCCTTGATCCAAGTCCAACCGAAATGGTTTGTTCCTCGATAGGGAAAATTTTAACATCGTTGAAACGGCCTAATTTTTTTGCCAAATCCTGTGCTATTTCGCTTTGGGTGCGGTTGCGCTCGTTAGGCGGAACAAACCCGATCCGTCCAAAACCAGTGTTAACACCCGTTCCATTAAATCCGGGGATTGAGATAAAAGAGAAATCGCCTTCGGGAACCGAATCAATAAGGAAATTTACCAATTTGTCGCCAGTTTCCATCATATATGGATAGCTTGCACCTTCGGGCCCGGTAATCTGGAGGCGCACGCTCCCTTTGTCTTCGAGTGGTGCAATTTCTTTTTGAAGCCCACTCCCAATCAGAAACACAATTGCAAAACATGCCGCAACAATAAGCCACGATATCCAACGGTACTTTATAAACTTGGTAATGAGGTTTTTATACCCACTTTCCATACCGGCAAAAAATGGTTCGGTGCTATTGTAAAACTTGCCATGCTGTGCGCCTTTGCGGTTCAAATAAATGTTTAGCACCGGAGTAATAGTAAGCGAAACAAAAGCTGAAATTAATACTGCCGAGGCAAGCACAATCCCGAATTCGCGGAACAAGCTGCCTACAAAACCCTCTAGGAAAAGGACAGGGAGGAAAACGATAGCCAATGTTATTGAAGTAGAGATAACTACAAAGAATATTTCCTTGCTGCCATCAATAGCCGCTTTACGTACTGGAATGCCTTGCTCTATTTTCCGAAAAATGTTTTCGGTAACAACAATCCCATCGTCAACTACCAGACCTGTTGCCAGTATAATTGCCAAAAGTGTTAGGATATTTATCGAAAACCCAAATGCATACATAATAAAAAACGTGAAAATCAGCGATATAGGAATATCAATAAGTGGTCGTAAGGCAATAAGCCAGTTACGGAAGAAGAAGAAAATAACAAGTATAACGAGGATAATTGCTATTAAAAGCGTTTCGCCCACCTCGTTCAATGATTTGCGTACGTTGCGGGTGTTATCAATTAAAGTCGTAAACTTAATGTCACTTTTTTGTGATTTGGTAATTTCATCAAGCCTTTTGTTGAATTCGTCCGAAATATTGATATAATTGGCACCTGGTTGTGGTGTTATTGCAATACCAACCGCACTTACCCCGTTTAGTTTCCAGCTTTGCTCGTAGCGTTCGGGGCCAAGCTCAACCGTGGCTATGTCGCCAAGCCTGATTATTCCTTTTTCGTCGCCGCGGATGATCAAATCACTGAATTCCTTTTCGGTAGTAAGGTTTCCCAACGCCCTTATAGTAAGCTCGGTTTTATTGCCATAAATTTTTCCTG
The DNA here is from genome assembly GCA_903946925.1 of uncultured Bacteroidales bacterium. Classification (GTDB taxonomy): domain Bacteria; phylum Bacteroidota; class Bacteroidia; order Bacteroidales; family UBA4417; genus UBA4417. The sequence continues at coordinate 5,501 of CAJAXK010000281.1, forward strand.
AAGGAATTTCAACATTCTCCTTGTTCAGGATGTTGGTAATATCGTTAAAAGTAATATCGTAAGCATTTAGTTTATCAGGGTCAATCCAAATGCGCATGGCAGGCCGTTTTTGACCTATGATATTTACACCGCTTACTTCAGGTATGGTTTGAAACTTGTTTTGCAGCACGTTTTCGGCATAATCGCTAAGTTCCAGCAAGCCTTTGGTTTGGCTTTGAACTGCCATTAGGATAATGAAATCGCTGTTTGCATCCGATTTGGTTACAACCGGCGGGGCATCAATGTCCATAGGCAAGTTTCGCACAGCCTGACTCACTTTGTCGCGTACATCGTTTGCGGCGGCTTCGAGGTTGGCGTCAATATTAAATTCAACATTAATGTTGCTGCGCCCAACCGAACTTGTTGATGAAATGGTACGTATGCCAGGAATCCCATTGATTGATTTTTCGAGGGGTTCGGTAATCTGGCTTTCGATAATATCGGCGTTTGCACCTGTATATGAAGTGCTTACCGTTATCATTGGAGGGTCAATGGCCGGATATTCTCTAACCCCAAGGTAAGTGTAGCCAATTATCCCGAACAGTATGAGAAGCAGGTTCATAACTGTTGCCAGGATGGGTCTTTTTATTGATAGTTCTGATATATTCATCTTTATGTCGGCTCGGAGGTTGAAAAAGTTTTACGAATCAGGTTCTGTAATTGATGGTTAAAATCATCCATTCCTGACTTTCTTTATTTTTACGTTTCCGTTTGGCCTAACATAAAGCACTCCGCTAACCACAACAGTATCACCAACTTGAAGTCCTTCGGTTATTTCAATAATATCACTGTTCCTTATCCCCGTTTCTACATTCTGAAATGTTGCTTTGCCATTTTTAACCAACACCACCTGGCTTGAGAGTGCATCAGGAATAATGGCATTGGATGGCACTACAATCCCTTTAATGTTTTCGTTAAGCAAAACTTTAACAAAGGCTCCCGGGCTGATTTTGCCACGTGAAAGCCTTGCCCTTACATTGATGTTACGGGTAGTTGTGCTTATCTGCGGTTCTATAGCACTGATAACAGCAACTAAATCCTCCTTTGAAGTATTGGCTTTAATGGCAATGGTTTTGCCAACTTTAACCAATTCCTGATATGCTTCCGGAACCGAAAAATCTATTTTTATCCTATCGGTCTGTTGTAAGGTTCCAATTGTGGTTGATGGCGACACATAAGCTCCCTCGCTCACGAGCCTAAGGCCAAGACGTCCGGAAAACGGTGCCCGTATTACAGTTTTGTTAATCTGGGCATCAAGTACATTTATGTTGGCTTTGTACAGGTTAACCTGACTAAGTGCTGCATCGTAACCAGCCTGGTCAACCCCATTAACGGCAAGCAATTTTAACAGACGCTGTTCGGTTTTTTCGGCCAATTCAAGTTGCACATTTTGTTGTTGCCGCTGTGCTTGCAGGTCAGCATCGTTAACTTTTGCCAGAATTGTGCCGGCAGTTACACTCGCTCCGTCGGGAATGTTCAAATAGGTCAGCCGTCCCCCAACTTCAGGGTGAAGTTCGATCATTTCTTCGGATAACACCGTGCCATTCACTTCAATATCGGAAGCAAAATCGGTAAGGCGGGCAATTATTACGTCAACCGGTACAGGTGGTTTTTCTTTTATTGCAGCTTTATCTTTGGCTTCGCTTTTACAGGAAACCATGGCAGCCAATAGTATGGACAAGCCGAGTATTGAAATAAACCTCATATTGAATTGATGTTTTCGGTAACTGTATTTTTTATTTTCGAAATTGTTTCGGCAAATTCCGAAACCTGCAAATCGCTTAACCCGTTCATTACTAATTTATTTATGCTTTTAAAGGACTCTTGTATTTCAGGAATTGCCAGTTTTGCCTTTTCGGTAAGCATAATCCTGTGTTTGCGCAGGTCGTCAGGTTTTTTAATTCTTTTTATATACCCTTTTTCCGACAGGTAATCAACAACCCTTACAATGCTTACCTTATCCTGACCAAGAAGAAGTGCCAGTTCCTGCTGGGTTATATTGCCATCCTGACTGGCAATTATTACAAGGGCATAATAATTACGGTCAATATCCAAATGCTTTAGTTTAGCCCGTAGCAAATGGAGATAACCCCTGCCAAGCATTGATAAAATCCTTCCTATTGGTTGTTCCTCTAGCTGCATGTGGGGGTTGGTGGTTATTTTTGCAAAGGTACTTTAATTTATAAATGGTTTACATTGTTAACTATATTTTTTAAGCCACTCCAATGACCAAATATGACTTTTATACCAAGCTTAGGTTTAATATGTTCTTTTATTTTTCCAATTTGAAAGTTTTTGCAGCTCAATAATTTACAAAAGTTGGATTTCGAGCATGGATTGCAATTTTGAATTGATTTATAGCGTTCATTAGTATGACCTCAAAAATTGATGACCCTGTCGCAACAATTATGAGGTTTATGCTTTCTAAGAAACAAACAGATTATGCTTTCAAAAATTAATCAACCAATAAGAATAATGAACAAAGTCTTTATTAAAGGTATCTTCTTGAAAATCAATAGTTCTTTACTGTTGTTCATTTTGTTAAGTGCATGCTCGGGAAATACTAAAATCACGAAAGAGAGTCAATTAGCCGGAATGTATAAATTGTACATTTCTGAAATAAGGGATTCAAATGGCGTTTGGTACGAAGATAATTGGACCAAAGGTGGTAATGGATTTATCATCTATGATGGTTTAGGACATGGCGCACTGCAAATTACGCCTAAAGGTTATCAGGATTATAAGTGGTTGAATGAAAAGGAATCAATAAACAAGGAAATTGTAAAGCAAACAATTGACAGTATGTCGGTTGATGAATTAAAAGCAGCAGTGTTGCAATTTTCTTCATTTTATGCTTATGTTGCCAGTTATACGGTAGCAGACACTGCTCAAATCGTTCAACATCAGCGAATAGCATCTTCAATCCCAATAGTTTGGGGGACTACTGTTAAAAGAGACTTTGCTTTTAGTGGCGATACGCTTATCCTAAAAGTTGTGAATGGAAACCGCAGATTGAAATGGATAAAAATGCATTAAAGGGTTTAGGCGCTTTTTCAGAAAATCTGAAAAAAAACAGGAATAAAAATTCAATTAAAGCAAAAAGTTGGAGAAAGCCTGATTATATCAATAGGGGATTTTATCTATTGTTTCGATCCATTTATCAAACACCTTATTTGCTTCATCTTTTAGTATTTGGGTTGGTTTCAAGCTTCGTTGGCTTTGTGGAAGCGCAAGTTCTGTATAAAACAATTCATCGTCAAATCCCGCACGTGAAGCATCAATCCTATCGGCAGCAAAGTAAAGTTTGTCAATTCTGGCCCACATAATTGCGCCGAGGCACATGGGGCAAGGTTCGCAACTTGCAAATATTTCGCAACCTGTAAGGTCGAAAGTTTCGAGGGTTTTGCAAGCTTCGCGAATAGCTACCACTTCGGCATGTGCCGTGGGATCGTTGGTGGAAGTTACGCGGTTGCCCACAGCCGAAATAATTTCCCCATCTTTTACCACTACAGCACCAAAAGGCCCGCCTTTGCCGGTAATGATGTTCTCCTCAGCCTTGTTTATGGCCGTCAGCATAAATTTTTTCCTATCCTCAGTAAACATCTGTTTTAAACTAAAAGTCAAAAGTTAATAAAGGCAACAATCTATCGAATCATTATCGCATCAGCAAATCAACAAATAATCGCATTAGCACATCCCCACATCCCCACATCCCCAAATTTTCACATCCCCACATCCCCAAATTACCACATTAGCACATTATCGCATTATCAAATTACCTCCTTTCCCACGACCCCACAACATCTTCAATTTTTAAAGCATCTTCCAGAAAATGAACGTATTGGTTACGCGGGATCATTTCCCCACCAAGGCTTTCGAGATGATTGGTATATACCTGGGAATCAATTATTGTGAAATCCCATTTACATAGTTTCTCAACCAAATGATACAGAGCGACTTTTGACGCATTGGTAACATGGTGGAACATGGATTCGCCAAAAAATGCCTTGCCCAAACTTACTCCATATAACCCTCCAACCAACTCGCCATCGAGCCAGGCTTCGGCTGAATGGGCATAGCCAACTTTGTGAAGCCGGATGTATGCATTTTTCATTTCGCGGGTAATCCAAGTTCCATCTTCACCTTTTCGCGGGGTTTTGGAGCAATTTTGTATTACCTTCTCGAATGCGGTATCAATGGTAACTGTAAATTGTTGTTTTTTAATGCTTTGCCGTAAACTGTGCGAAACAATCATTTTATTTGGGAAAAGCACCATTCGTGGGTCGGGCGACCACCATAAAATTGGCATTCCATCCTCGTACCAAGGGAAAATCCCTTTGGAGTAGGCGAGTTTTAAACGTTCAATACTTAAATCGCCACCAACTGCCAACAAACCGGATTCATCGGCTTCGTCAAGGTCGGGGAATACTTTGCTTCGCTTTGTAATTTCGACAGGCATTTGCTTGTGTTAACGATGCAAATATAGTTTACTTACCCAAGATTTGCCAGAAGTAATTATTTTTAAAATATACAATCCATTCGCCATGCTTTCGGGCAGGGTGATTTTTCTTTCGCTATTCAGGATACCTTCGCTAACCAAGCCACCGCTAATGTTATGTATTTGATAATTTGCATTTTTAAAACTTTCCTTGTTCCCGTTTATATAAATAAAGTTTTTAGCCGGATTTGGAAATATTGTGAATTCCTGTTTCTCAGTTGCTGCTTGTGAACCTGCAAAAATATCGAACCAAAAAGTGAAAGTAGCATCAGGCGCAGCATTTGGGAGCGTTTGTTCATAATCGCCACTGTAAGCCCTGATAAAATACGAAACCGTATCGTTGATTGTGTAACCACTTAAATATCCGCTGTTTCCGCCACAACATCCATAAGTGTTCATAACCTCAAAAGTAGTGGATGGGTGTATGCGGTAAAATAACTGTATGCTATCAATAACATCGAAAGTTTGAACAAAGGTATTTATCCAAAGTTCGTTTTCAAAAAATTGCGGACCTGTATATTTTGAGTGTCTCATTCGAAATAAATTTTCCTGAGGTATATAAGCACTTAGCCGGCTTAAGGAGCCATGATTGTCTGAAAGCACTTGCGAAGGAATTTGAAAAATCTGATATCCATCAAAAACTTGCTGATAAACACTTAAGGCTACAGCATCTGAAGGCTTGTTGTAGGAAGGTATGAGGATTTTGTTGTTGAAAATCAGGGAAGAAGTATAGGACCGGATTTCACCCGAATCGCTGACTGAATATGATCCATCTTGCAAACTTGCAACCGGAAGCCGCACAACCTTAAGCAGTTTTCCGAAATCGTTAAAAGTTTTGGAAAGTGAATCTGCAAGGCTTTCCATTTGCTCATAATACGGTACACTTTCAGGGAATTGCGAAACCATAACTGTTTCAGGATCGGTAAATTTTGCCAACCGGCTCAATTCTTTCCATTCGCCACCGCCTGATTCGGGGATTGAAGGAAGAATAATGATTTCATTTAAGCTTAAAGAAGTATAAAGGATTTGGATTATTTCATTTTTGCTCTTACCGGGGTTTTGCGATATAACCCTGTCGCTCACAAATCCTCGTCCAATTCCATCAAGCAGAAGGTTCCCGCCTTCAAAATTCAAAGGCATTGCTTCATAATTGAATCCAAAATCAGATGCCAATTGCAAAGGCAGGAAATCAGCAAGTGGGTTTTGGGCTTGTCCATACTGGGGATCAACAAAATGACGGATGCAATTAGCCCCATCAACGAAGTAACTTGAAACCGGGCCATAATCACGCAACCAAGGGTTTTCAGCGGTGCCTTGCATAAAAATCACATTCGATAAATTGGCTCCACGCTGCCCAAGCTGGGATTGGATTGCTGCCATGCCAACCAAATTAGTGGTGTCGCACAGTATCCAAACTTTATCGTCAGCAGAAATTATTGCGGCAATTTGGGCTACTGTGGAATCGACAGAATTGTCATAATTCCATTTTAGGATAATCCCTTCGTTCTTTTCAAATTCGGGAGGCGAAGTAAAAGCCTGTCCCGAAACTATTTGTGTGGTTAGTAAAATGCTGCAAATCAAGAAGTATGTTCTGCTCATATTAATCATGTTTATTAACGGATTAAAACAAAAACTGTGGGAAATGGTTCATTGTTTTGGATTTTGGATAAAGTGAATTGAAAATAGTTATAAGGTGACTATTCACTCCCTCAATTCTCTGTTTTTGCCTCAGATTTCACAGATTAGCACAGATTTTTAACTATAATGGATGGTTTTGAATTGAAATTGGATAAATCGAAACAGTTCCATCTGTTAAACCTGCGGAATCTGTGGCAAATATATGTTTTTCAATGCTTTATAATGGCAGAAGACTTAATATTATTAAATTGGCACTAACTATAATTTGTTTTAATCTTGATTCAACCTAAGATGTGCGATTTACAAATTACGACTAACGATTTGTATTCAGCAAGTTATACTTATCAATCAGAATTAGTACTTCGTAAATTAGAATAAATCTTGACTTTATGGACAGACTCTAACCAAATTGATAGGGTGCAGAAGCTGCGAGGTATAAAATAATAAGTGTTCTAATGTGTTTATTTGGCGGCCGATATTCAATCCAAATGTTTGGAAATAAATATCAAGCCATTAATGTAGAATGAAATATGCGTTTTTATAAATGCTTTAGTAAATTTCTAAACCGTTTGCGGCAGGTTTATCCAAGAGCCAAATAAGTTCACCGTTTTCAGGTTTTATTTTTGAGGCGGGAAGAAATTCGCAGCCATTTTTCCTTTCGATAATCCTAGCTACCATTTCAGATTTCGATTCGCCCGTGGCAATAAAAACAATGGTTTTCGACTGGTTAATAACTTTCCCGGTTACAGTAATCCTTTGCTGTTTGGTATAAGGATTGATGGCTACTTCACAAAATATTTCACTTTCAAAAAGTTGCAAATTATCTGGAAAAATGGATGCTGTGTGTCCATCTTCGCCCAAACCTAACATCATAAAATCGAACTGTGGGGCATTGTGGAATTGTGGAACATGTTTCCTGATAATCTCTGAATAACGAACAGCCTCTTCCATAGGATTTTCTTCGCCTTTTATCCGAAATATATTGTCCGGAGGAATTGAAACCTTTACCAATATGC
>CAJAXK010000282.1 GCA_903946925.1 uncultured Bacteroidales bacterium
ATTGGCAAGCCCGAATGTTCCCAATCCACCAAACCGCCCGAAAGGTTTGCACAGCTTCCCTGATATCCATTTTCGATAATCAATTTTACTGCTTCGGGACTGTGTATTCCGCTTGCATCGGCAATAATAATCGGCTTGTCAACAGGAAGGTTTGCAATCAGTTCCAATAACTTTTTCTTTGGGCAGAAGATAAGTCCCGGAACATCAAATATTTTAAAACGGTTCAGGTATTCCTCTCTAACATCTACAATTACAGCACCTTCCAGACAGAATTTGTGTGCCAACAGTGGCGAAAGGTTATAAATCCCATTTGATTGTATTGCTTTTCCTTCAAAGAAATCTTTCATATTTTGGTTCAATAGTTTGTGGGTTAGGCCAGTTTGTGGTTTTGTATAAAATTTGGATAAACATCAATCCGGCATTCCTAAGGAGGCTTTAATTGCTATTATTTTTTGTCCGGTTACTAATGGAAAAACAAATCCAAGGATTTCATTAGGATAATCGAGATCCACCAAAACATCATGTAAGGCCAACATGCGGGATAAATCGGTCCCATAAGCTGCAAAAAACGATGCATACATTATGTATTCTTGCATTTCGATTATATGGAAACGCGACCGGTTTGGAAAGAATGTGTGAAGGGGGATAATCCCTGCTTCGGGGTTTTGCTTCAAAATGCTTGAATATGAATACATTAGTGATGAAATTTTGAATAACGGATAATCAGGGAACTTATTTTCGTACTCTTTAATTTTTTCTTTTACATCTTTTACTTCATTTATCTTAACATAAATTATTTCGAGGAACGAAAAAATTGGAATATCGCCATATTGCGATTTCAGATCTTGCAACATTTTTAATGTCTTTTCATTATCCTCCGTATCTTCATTTAGGAAATTGTCAATGCTGTTGATTATTTCATTGCGCATGGCTTTATCCGATATTTGCATACCAAGTGCTTTATAAGGCATTTTGCCCGAAACAATCATGATTTCCAGATCTTCGTAAAAATCCTTATAATATTGCTTGTACAAATCCTGATTAATCAACGGCTGAAACAATACATGGAGTGCCTGAAGGAATAATTCAAGTTTATCCATTTCCAGGTTTTCAAATGCTGGCTCATTTTCCTTAAAAATAAGTATTGCCTCATCATAGCCCATTAGGTTCTCATCCTCGCCGAAATCATCCTCTTCGTCAAGATCATCCTCTTCGTCAAAATCATCCTCGAAATCCTCTTCCTCGTCAAAATCATCCTCATCATCTTCGTCATAATCCTCGTCATCTTCGTCAAAATCATCGCCACTACTAGCAAAATCAGGCATTTTTTCACCTTCTATAGTAAAATTAAAATTACCCTTGCCTGCTGTGGTTTCAAGTTGTTTTAATATCCTGTTTACTGTTGTTTGATTGTCGTTAGGACCCTGGAAGTAGGCTGGTTTCCCATCCATGCCGCATTCAATATCAATCAGTTCAATGGCATCGGTATCTTCTTCCAAAAGGTATTGCGTTACATCGGTAAACGTTTTATGTGGTTTAAACCCAAAATCTTCGGCAAATTCAACGGCAGCATACACAATGTTGTGGGCAAGTGCGTATTCGATTTTTTTAAAATTATTGACTTCATGCCACGATTTCATCCTTTCCCTATAGCTACCCTCACTTTCATTAAATGCATATAAACTGTTTTTCACGCCAAGGCAAAGCAAGTCAACAAGGTAAATGGCGTAAGTAATATTCCCATTGGTGTGTTTACGGGCAACAATTACATTGGCCATTTTAACATCTTCCCAACTTTCGTCAACCATGCATTCAAAGATTTCTAAATTCCGGGCACGGGTGCGTATGTAGTTTTCAGGACTTTGCATCTGAACAATTTTGTTCTTTTTTGCCATTTTTTACCTTTTAAAGATTCAAACCGATAATCGGCAAAAGTAGATAATTATAGTAAGATGCTTGAGGTTAAAAGCATAGATTCATTTTAGTGATCTGCAAATCATTAAGTAGTTTTTGCACTCAATTTGAAATTAAATAACAGGAAAATATTGAAAAGTAGTAAATTACGCCATAGATTCCATCAATAATATGACTATATTTGTAGGTGAAATTTTAAGGTTGTTCATTTTCAAACTAATAATTATGGAACCAAATTGGATTATTGTTTCAGCAGTGATTACTACTGCAATTGCCCTAATTATCTTTTTGATTTGGCGAAACCAAAGAGATAAAAAAGAGTTAGAGGAAAAATTAATTGATGAGGATGAATTGTCTGTGCCGAAAAGCAATGAGACAGAAGACAACTCATTAGTTTAAGCTAAATTCAAGCATCTTTTCTTTTGTACTACAATGTAAGATAAATTCAAGATTGGGTTTAAGGAATCAAATTTGCTTCAAAATCTAAACATTTTGTTCAAAAATTCTTATCCCCGATGTTTTATGTTTTTACTTAAATTTAATTGGAATCAACGGTTTATGGCAGTTTATTGAAAGATAATACCGAACCGTAAACATGAGTATATTTATTTGAATACATCGGAAAATGAAATACTACTATTCATGTATTGAAGGCGTACGATGGCTTTTACAATCACGAAAAACCTCATCAGGGAATTGGAAGAGTTTTTTTTTTACTGAATGATTTCTGGTATGTGAAGTGAGGCCAAAACAGACCTAAAGGCAAAGGATTGATGGAGATTTCGATATAAATTTTGGTTTTGCTTGAATAAATATAGAGATTTGATTTATGTGTTAACATAAGTTTAATATTGGAATAATATTGCCCTAATACAACAGGTTTACTTTTGCTGAAAAAATAAATCATGAAAAGATTCATAAGCATATTGGTTGTAGGGATTGTTCTAATGGTAAGCAACAATTTATTTGCAACAGGTGACAACACAGCAACGTCCAACACAAAATCAAATATATCCGGCAAAGTTATTGACAACAAAACTGGCGAATCGCTGGTAGGGGTTGCTATTTCAGTTGAAGGAACCGACATTAAAACCTACTCCGACTTGGATGGTAATTTTGAAATTAGCAGCCTGACACCAGGAAATTATAACTTGATTTTGTCGTTGATTTCGTACAAAAACAGCCTTGTAGAAAATCTTAAAATTAGTGCCAACGAAAAAGAAGTAGTTGACATTAAGTTGGATGCAATAAGATAACCCCCTTTGCCAAAGTATATTTCAAAAGCTGTACATTAATGTGCAGCTTTTTTTTGATTTTTAAGCTTACAGATTGTCCCTCGGAAAATTTAACTTTAAAGACAAGATCATGGTACTAAACTGGAATATTTTTTTGATTGTTATGGTTGCTTTAGTTTCTTTGATTGCCGTTCTGATTTGGCAGAACCAAAAAGATAAAAAGGCATTGACAAAGAAAATGATTGAACAGGATGAATTGGATGTGCCATCAGAACATCTTGATGAAGATGATAGTTAAGAAAGACTTATCTATAGTTGGATAAACTTGAAGATGATTCTAAAGTATTGATAATTAATACTTTTATCGTTGGGTTGTTTTTTCGGATTTTAGTATGTGATAGAAAAACAGTTCATATTCCTTGTATCAATTTGCTAAACCACTGCCCGGATGATTTTACGATACGTTCCTGGGTATCAAAATCTACATAAACCAATCCAAATCGGGGCTTATAGCCTTCGGCCCACTCAAAATTATCGGTAAAGCTCCAAACAAAATATCCGGAAACGTTTACCCCTTCATTTTTTGCCCGTAATACTTGCTTTGTATATTTGTCGAGAAAATTTATCCTTCTTTCATCATGTACCTTGCCATCAACCACTGCATCTGGAAACGCAACCCCATTTTCGGTTACAATAATCTCTTTGAAGTTTTTGTACGCATTAAATTTTTTGAGCATTTCGTAAATTGATTCAGGATAAACTTCCCAGTTCATTTCGGTTGTTTCAACTTTCCGTTTTTTAGCTTTTATTACTTTGGCCCATAGTTTTGGTGTTATTCCCGAAAATGCGATTATTTCCCTTGTATAGTTCTGCACCCCAATAAAGTCCATATCAAAACGGAGTTTAACCTCGTCACCATCTTTTATAAAGGTTTCTATGCGCCTTAACAATTTAAGGTCTTGCAATGGGTAGCCAAGCCCGGCTAATGGTTCAACAAACATTCGGTTCAACAAAACGTCAACCCGAAAGGCTGCTGCAACATCGTGTTTTGCATTTGAATAAGGATGGATTGATGAACATGAAAAAGTTGTGCCGATATGGGCTTTTGCTTGTAGCGAACGTATGATCCTGCCTCCTTCGGCTTGGCACATTGCTGCATGGTGTGCAGCAGCCAGAAAGCTGTTAAGTCCTTTTCGCCCGGGCGCGTGTATCCCTAAAAAGTATCCAGCACCTGTAAAAACCATGGGCTCGTTAAGCACCATCCAATGTTTTACCCTATCGCCGAAATATCTTACACAAAGTTCCACATAATCGCCAAACCAGCCTATAATATCTCTGTTTGTCCAGCCACCTTTATTTTCGAGTGCTTGGGGTAAATCCCAATGGTAAAGGCTTATCCAAGGCTCAATCCCAATTTCGAGGCAAAAATCAATAATCCGGTTATAAAATTCTATCCCTAAAGGGTTTACGTTTCCCGTGCCATTTGGGATTATCCTGCTCCACGACAACGAAAACCTGAAATTTGGGATTTTCAATTGGGCCATTAACCTAATATCCTGCTCCCAGTGATGATAAAAATCACATGCTATATTGCCATTTTGCCCAAGAAAGGTTTTGCCTTTTGTATTAGAAAATGCATCCCAGATGGACTTGCCTTTTCCATCCGTATTCCACGCACCTTCTATCTGGTAGGCAGCAGTTGAAACTCCCCAAATAAAATCTGGCCCGAACTCATTTTTCGTATTGCCCATCTATCCTTTTAGATCTGGGCTATTATCTTTTTCAGGATAAGGTTCCTGAACTTTTTAACAGTGTATTGCTTTACTTCGGTTGGCTTTTTAGAAGTTTCCAAAGTAATTTCGGCAAGTATGGTGTTGATAATTTCCTCTGTTTTGTCGGGGTAATCAACCTTTATTGTTTTGCCGTTTTCGACCCAATCCCTAATTTTTTCAATATTATCGGGTTTTAAGCTTTTTAATACCGGTACACCCATTTCTTTCAAAGCCACAGCGTTGCAAAGTTGTTCATATTGGCCTTTCATTGGGATAACCATCAGCTTTTTGTCCATATAAAGGGCTTCGGCTGGGCTTTCGAAACCTGCACCGCATAAAACACCTTCGGAACTTGCCATGCTTTTTATAAAAGCTTCATTATCTATAGGTTGTATGGTAATATTGCGATAACCGATTAATTGCTTGTTGTGCTTCGAGAATACCTGCCAATTTACATCGCCGCACTGCATCAGCACTTTTAAAATCCGTTTATCGTTGTATGCTGGCAGATAGACTGTGTAATGACCTCGTTTTTCCACTAATTGTTCCCTGACTTGACTGCGGATAACAGGGGTAAAAATATTTTTGTCGTAAGCCTTAAAATGGAAACCATACTTTGCTGTTACCGGGGCATAATTTTTAAGGATGGCCTTTCCAATTATATCAAATTCGTTAGGTTGTGGCGATTTTTTGTTTACCACTGCCGCTTGATGGCTAATGGAAATGCAGTTTATCTCCTTTAGGTTGCAAGCCCATGCCGAAACAGGTTCAAAATCGTTGATAACCAAATCGTAATCTTCGACTGGGAGGCTGTTTATTTCGTTGAGCAAAACCTTGATATGGTTTTTTTTATAGGTTTCAACCAGATCGATCCCACCTTTGGATCCAAAAATAAAACCCAATCCCTTGAAACGGTATTTAACAGGGTAAGGCAATTCCACATCCGTTTGTGAGCCGCTAATCAGTAGGTCAACCTCATGGTATTTATGCAGAATTGGAATTATGTCCCTCGCCCTGCTCAAATGCCCGTTGCCTGTGCCCTGTATGGCGTATAGTATCTTCATGATTTCATCTGTTATTATTTATTTTTTAGGGGTCAGATGGAATTACTCATTCCTTGCTTGTTTTTTATAGGTATTCGTGAGCTAAAGGTTCGCCAGATTATTTATAATATCTTCTTCGGTTGGTGGTTCTTCCCAATCATGGCTATTTCATCAAATTAAATTCGTGCAGCATGGTATCAAAAAGGTGATTGATATTGAGGTCATCTTCTTCGCTAAGTGACAATTGTACCATATCAGCACGATCCCTTTCATTAAACCTGAAAATTGACCATTTCCCGTCTGCAAACTCGAGTGAGGATAAGTTCTCGACCCAGTCGCCTGAGTTCAAATACGTTATTTTCCCAAATTCATTGGTGATGGTTTTAATTTCGGGATGATGGATATGGCCACAAACCACGTAATCGAAATTGTTGCTTATGCCAATATCTGCACTTGTTTTTTCAAAATTGTTGATAAATGAAACAGCCGATTTTACGCTGCTTTTAATTTTTTTCGACAACGACAACTTGCCTTTTTTGAATACCTTTTCGGAAAAGAAATTGAAAAACCTGTTTATCAGGATCAAGGTGTCGTAACCTGCAGCACCCAATTTGGCCAACCATTTTGAATGTTGCATGGTAACATCGAAAACATCGCCATGAAATACCCATGCTTTTTTGCCATCAGGCAATTTGAGTACAACTTTGTTTACAATTTGTAGCGAACCCATTTTTAAGCCGACAAACTTGCGCAGCATCTCATCATGGTTACCGGTAACATAATAGGTTTTAATGCCTTTGCCCATCCAATTAATCAAATGCTTTACCACTTTCATGTGACTGTTGGGCCAATATGTTTTGCTGAATTGCCAAATGTCAATAATGTCGCCATTTAAAACCACAACCTTTGGCTTTATGCTTTTTAAATAATGCAGCAGTTCTTTGGCATGGCAGCCATAAGTTCCAAGATGGATATCAGAGATTACAAGTATATCAATCTGCCGTTTTTGGACATTCATAATATGTATTAATGCTTTAAGGTAGGGTAGAAGCTGATAAAAAGAAAGAGGATCAACCTTGATGAGAGGAATGTTCGCCTGTACTTTAAAAAGTG
>CAJAXK010000283.1 GCA_903946925.1 uncultured Bacteroidales bacterium
GGCACAGAGGAACACGGAGAAAGATACATAAATCTAAAATGAGATATATGAAAATTACTTAGAAATTGATAGGTGAAATATCCTTCAAAATAATAGGCTGTGCAATAGAAGTACACAAGCATTTAGGCCCTGGTCTTTTAGAATCAGTTTATCAGATGTGCCTGATTGAGGAACTTAAAATGTGTGGGCTTAAAGTTGAATCTGAAATGTATTTCCCGATTTTGTATAAAGGGAAAAAATTGGAAAATAAATTGAGATTGGATTTGGTAGTTGAAGAACTGATTATTGTTGAACTGAAAGCAGTTGAAAAAATGATACCTTTATACAATGCCCAACTGTTATCGTACCTAAGACTTACAGGAAAGCCAAAAGGACTGCTGTTCAATTTCAATTGCGAAAACATCAGGAAAGAGATGGATTCTTTAGTGACAAATGAATTTGCAATGCTACCAAAAGAATAATTAGCATACAGATAACCAGGTGTTTAGAGAAATAAACCACGGAGGCACGGAGAACATGGAGGAATACAGATAATTAAACTCTTAGAACCATAGGATTAGAATAATCAACCACTGAGGCACGGAGAACATTGAGGAAAACAGAGATTAGGATCATTAAACACAGTAAAACACGGAATTAGAAAAATAAAGCAAGGAGGCAAGGAGAAACGCGGAGATTAGGACATTGCTAAAAGAATTCATCGAAAAAGAATGACCTCCGTGTTCCTCCGTGTTCCTCCGTGCCCTCAGTGCCTCCGTGGTTCAAAAATTGAAGCCTAAAATAAATCAAATATAAAAACCTCTCTGTGTTCCTCAGTGCCCTCAGTGCCTCCGTGGTTCAAAAATTGAAGCCTAAAATAAATCAAAGATAAAGCCTCTCTGTGTACATCTGTGCCCTCAGTGCCTCCGTGGTCAAAAAATTGAAGCTTAAAATAAATCAAAGATAAAACCTCTCTGTGTTCCTCTGTGTCCTCCGTGTCTCCGTGGTAAATATATGAAAAAGTAAAGTAATAATAAAATGAAAAAAGTATTAGTCCTCGGTTCAGGCGCCTTGAAGATAGGTGAAGCCGGTGAGTTCGATTACAGCGGTTCGCAGGCATTAAAAGCCTTACGCGAAGAAGGCATTTTCACCATCCTGATAAACCCCAACATTGCCACAGTTCAAACTTCCGAAGGCGTTGCCGATAAAATCTATTTCCTGCCAGTAACTACTTTTTTTATCGAAAAAGTAATAAAAAAGGAAAAACCCGATGGTATTTTGCTTTCGTTTGGAGGACAAACAGCCTTAAACTGTGGTATTCAGCTTTTCAGGACAGGGATTCTTGAAAAATACAATGTTCAGGTTCTAGGGACTCCAGTTCAATCAATCATTGATACCGAAGACAGGGAAATTTTTGCCGATAACTTACGAAAAATCAATATTAAAACCCCGAGAAGTATTGCTGTAACCAGCATTGCCGATGCTTTGGGTGCTTCCGAAAAACTGGGTTTCCCGATAATTGTACGCGCCGCATTTACTCTTGGCGGACAAGGTTCCGGCTTTTGTTACAACCGCGACGAACTGCTGAAACTTGCTGGAAACGCATTCTCATATTCGTCGCAAATCCTGGTGGAAGAAAGTCTGAAAGGCTGGAAAGAAGTGGAATACGAAGTGGTGCGCGATTGCTACGACAATTGCATCACCGTTTGTAATATGGAAAATTTCGACCCGCTTGGAATACATACAGGCGAAAGTATTGTGGTTGCGCCTTCGCAAACCTTAACCAACCGCGAATATCATAAACTCCGCAGCCTTTCCATAGAGATAGTACGAAACGTTGGCATTGTCGGCGAATGTAATGTGCAGTACGCCCTCGATCCCGATTCGGAAGATTACCGCGTTATCGAAGTAAATGCACGTCTTTCGCGCTCCTCGGCTTTGGCATCCAAGGCAACTGGTTATCCCTTGGCTTTTGTTGCAGCAAAACTGGCATTAGGCTACGGCCTGCACGAACTGAAAAACTCAGTTACCCGAACAACTACTGCTTTTTTTGAACCTGCACTCGATTATATCGTGGTTAAAATCCCCCGCTGGGACCTTAACAAGTTTATCGGCGTTTCGAAGGAAATTGGATCAAGCATGAAAAGTGTTGGTGAGGTTATGGCCATTGGCCGCACGTTCGAGGAAGCCATACAGAAAGGTCTTCGTATGGTGGGACAAGGAACTCACGGTTTTGTCGGTAACAGCGATATAGAATTTGATGATATAGACAAAGCCCTTTCGGCACCTACCGATATGCGGATTTATTCCATTGCCAGTGCTTTTGAAGCGGGATATTCGGTTGAAAGGATTCATGAACTTACTAAAATTGACAACTGGTTTTTGGTGAAACTGAAATCTGTTTACGATCAGATGGTCGAATTGAAGACATTTGAACGTATTGAAGATATTTCTTTCGAGGCCATGAAAACGGTCAAGCAGAAGGGTTTTTCCGATTTTCAGATTGCCCGTTTTGTAAATAAACTGCCGGGAAATTTGCACCAGGAAATGTTGCAGGTCCGGAACTACCGAAAATCGCTGGGAGTTGTTCCGTATATTAAACAAATTGATACCCTTGCCGCCGAATATCCGGCCCAGACCAATTACCTGTACATGACCTACAACGGTTCGGCTCACGATATTGAACCTGAAAATGACGGGAAATCAGTAATTGTATTAGGTTCGGGTGCATACAGGATTGGCAGTTCGGTGGAGTTCGACTGGTGTTCGGTAAATGCGCTTGCCACCGCCCGCAAGGAAGGCTACCGTGGCGTGATGATAAACTTTAACCCTGAAACTGTCAGCACCGATTACGATACCTGCGACAGGCTGTTTTTCGATGAGCTATCCTTTGAACGTACCATGGATATCATTGATTTGGAGAAACCTAAAGGCGTTATTGTAAGCACAGGCGGACAGATTGCCAATAACCTGGTGATGCGTTTGCATGGGCAAGGTGTCCCGATTCTGGGCACTGCACCCGAAAGTATTGATAATGCCGAAAACCGCCACAAGTTTTCTTCCCTTCTTGATACCTTGAAAATTGATCAGCCTCGCTGGAAAGAACTGGTTGAAATACAACAGATTTACGATTTTGTTGAAGAAGTTGGCTTTCCGGTATTGATACGCCCTTCGTATGTGTTGTCGGGCGCAGCCATGAACGTGGTTTCCAACCGTCAGGAACTCGATTTTTTCCTCACTTTGGCGGCAAGGGTTTCAAAGGAGTTTCCGGTTGTGGTTTCGGAATTTATACAAAACGCCAAGGAAATCGAAATTGATGCAGTTGCAAGCAAAGGCGAAATGGTGGCTTATGCCATTTCGGAGCATATCGAGTTTGCAGGCGTACATTCGGGCGATGCAACCATTGTGTTCCCGGCTCAGAAAATGTATTTCGAAACGGCAAGGCGTATCAAACGGATTTCGCGCGATATTGCCAAAGCACTAAATATCAGCGGCCCGTTCAACATGCAATTCCTTGCCCGCGACAACGATATAAAAGTTATAGAGTGCAACCTCAGGGCTTCCCGCAGTTTCCCGTTTGTAAGCAAGGTATTGAAGATCAATTTTATCGAAATAGCCACCAAAATCATGTTAGGCATCGAAGCCGAGAAACCGCACAAATCAGCATTCGACCTGGATTATGTGGGCATTAAAGCTTCGCAGTTTTCGTTTTCGCGCCTGCAAAAGGCTGACCCCGTGCTGGGTGTCGAAATGGCGAGCACCGGCGAGGTAGGTTGCATTGGCGAAAATTATTACGAGGCACTTTTAAAGGCCATGTTATCGGTAGGATATACCATCCCCGAGAAGAATATCCTCCTTTCGACCGGCGATGCCCGCTCAAAAATCGAATTGCTGCAAAGTGCAAAAATGTTGGTCGAACGCGGCTACAATTTATTTGCAACCCCAGGCTCGGCAAAGTACTTTTCCGATAACAATATCCCGTCAACCACCCTTTACTGGCCCGACGACGAAGCAACACCCAATACCCTCGAATACCTGAAAAACCGCAAAATAGATTTGGTTATCAATATCCCCAAGGACCTTTCGCGCACCGAACTATACAACGATTACCAAATCCGCCGCGCCTCCGTTGATTTCAACATACCGCTTATAACCAATGCCCGCTTAGCCAGTGCTTTTATTTATGCCATCTGCAAGCTGCAACCCGAAGATATTGCTATACTAAGTTGGGACGAGTATTGATTCTTTTACCACAGAGCGTTGTGCTGAGCCTGCCGAAGCAGCTTGGAGGGCATGGAGGAGCACGGAGGTGTGCGGTATGATCAAAAACCAACCGGGAGAATAAGGAGTACGACCGGGAGCATCAAGAGTACGACTGGGAGCTTCAAGAGTACGACCGGGAGCTTCAAGAGTACCATCGGGAGCATCAGGAGTACGACCGGGAGCATCAGGATTACGACCGGGAGTATCAGGATTACAATCGGGAGCATCAGGAGTACGACCGGGATTATCAGGAGTACGGTTGAGAGCATCAAGAGTACGACCGGGAACATCAGGAGTACCAATGGGTGCGTCAGGAGTACGGTTGGGGGTATGAGGAATAAGGTTTGGTACATCAAGGGTATGGTTGCCTTTTTTGGGAGAAAAAAAAATTTTTTTGAATTTATTGGATAATGACAATTATTGTACATTTGTCTATCAGTTTAACAAGCATTAGAGGGAGTGTTCACAGAACTGTGTCTGCCTTATATTTTCTTAGAGACGATTTACGCCTGCCTTTTAGGATATTTCTCGCA
>CAJAXK010000284.1 GCA_903946925.1 uncultured Bacteroidales bacterium
ATTTTACACATCTGTACGCCTTGGTAAACACCCGCAAAACAAGGCTTGACAATTTGGGTACAACATCCTGGGAGCAGTCGAAGCTGTGTTTTGCTACGCACATCCCCGCGCGGTTTACCTTCGGCTACATCTGCGTAAAATTTTTATAAGGCCAATCCCTACAACCTCAAAATCTACAATATTTATACAGCGCCTTCCGAACCGGTTTTGCCCAAAGCAAGAACTTTCTTGTGGAGGACCGGCCTTATAAAAATACAATAGTGGTTCTTAGCCGGAGGTATGTGTGTAGGGCATGTGCGTAGCAATACACAGCAATGACAAAAGTATGGGATTGTGCCATCTCCCATGCCTTGTATTGCGGGAAGATACCTTCGGATTAGAAACACATTGAACTTCTTTCACGAATACCCGTAAAAAATAAGTAAGCCATGAGTAATTTTTATAAAGCCTTGATTTTTTGTTTACTTTTTGATCAAGCAAAAAGTAAAAAATCTAAACCATTTTGACCAAAGTTTTGGATTTGATGACAGTCAGATAGCAAACCAAAATAAGAATTAGCCGTAAAACGAGAATTCACCTTTTATTCGATTTAGGCTGTTAGACTGTAGGCTGTTAGGGCTTTGCTAATCAAATAATGTTTGATTTAATTCACAATATCGCATAAAATGATGAACCCTAATACCCAAAACCGAAACCCTAACCCCTAAAAGTTTAACTCCTGAATAGTTAAAAAAAATGGTTCTACTACCAATTTGGTGGATAAAAATAATTTGCGGGGAAGTAAGAAGTCGGCAGGTTTTACCTAACCCAAAAATAATTTCTTATTTACAAATACTGGTTTTGATGGCAATTAACTTGATTTGAGATGGTTTCCATAAATAAGAAGGAATATCATTTTTAAGGATACTTCAGCTTTCTGGCTCCTAACAGCCTAACAGCCTATTAGCCTAACAGCCTAAAAACCTAACAGCCCATTCAATTCGTAGCAGAGCCTTAATTTTTAATTTTAATTGAACAATTTACTTTCAACTGTTGTTTAACAAAAAACATAAATAGTTAAACAATGAAAACACATAGCTACCTAAACCCACTTTATCTGAAAACATTGATTTTCGGATTGTTAATTTTTTCGTCAGTTATCAGTTCGACTGCTACGGCTCAGTCGTTGACCATTCAAACACCGAACGGAGGGGAGGTTTGGACATACGGAGAAACAGAAATAGCCACATGGACAGGCCAAAACCTCAGCGGTGCAGTTATAATTGAATTTTCCTATAATGGCGGCACAAACTGGTGGTCGTATGGCGAAGTTCCTTCCGGGCCTAACGGTGGCAATGCTTCGCTTATGTCTCCTAGTATATCAACAACCAATGCTATTTTGAGAATAACCGATGTGGCCAATACTGCCGCAAGCGATGTAAGCAATGCTCCCTTTACCGTTTACATTCCGCCCATCACCGTTTGGCAACCTTCTGCAAGTTACCCAGTTTTTGCAAACTCGCCTGCGCAGGTTTATTGGTTTCTGAACGTTTCTGGAATCTACCTTTTGAACGCTGAAATTTCATTCGACAACGGTCAGTCCTTTACCCCGATTGCCCAAAACATTAATGCACAAGCATCTTATACTTATCTCGTGCTTTCTGATATCCCACAAGATGCTTGTATCCTAAAACTTTACAACCCTGAAAATCCTTCACAGTTTGGTCTGAGCGAGGTTTTTACAATTAGCCCTTTACCTGTTTATACATTGACTTCACCTGTGGGTGGCGA
Organism: uncultured Bacteroidales bacterium; assembly: GCA_903946925.1. Taxonomy (GTDB): domain Bacteria; phylum Bacteroidota; class Bacteroidia; order Bacteroidales; family UBA4417; genus UBA4417. Next base: position 1,771 of record CAJAXK010000284.1, read on the forward strand.
AATCATAAATACTTTCAGTCCTTTTACAATTACCTGGACTCTCGAAAATCCATACTCAACCATTAACTCCTTGGAATTTTCATCCGATAACGGTGAAACCTGGGAGTTTATAGGTAACGGTACTAATCAGGGATATTCGGGGAGTTTTGATTGGACAACACCTAATGTGAATTCGGAAGAAAGCCTTATCCGGATTAGCGATGCGTACGCATATTCAGCCATTGATACCAGTGCAGCTTTTACGATCTTAACGTACCCAAAAACCCCGGTTTGCATGGTTTCGGTTGACAGCCTTACAAATTACAATACAATCATTTGGGAAAAGCCTGTTTCCAACCTCATCTCCGATTTTTTGGTTTATAAGGAAACTGACGAAGCCAATGTGTATGAAGTAATTGATACAGTAAGCTATGACGAAGTGCCGATGGTAACTGACTTCGGTTCCAACCCTGCCATGAGGCCTTACCGTTACAAAATAGGATTTACGGATAGTGAAAACAGGGTATTCCCGGCAGGCGATTATCATCAGACCATTCACCTCACGATTAGTCAGGGCGTTAACAACAACTGGAACCTGATTTGGACTCCATATATTGGGTTCAACTATTCGTCCTACAAAATCCTACGTAAAATTGGTTTACGAAGTTATGAGCAAATTGCCACAGTTTCTTCCAGCTTTAATTCCTATACCGATTTCAATGCACCTTCAAAGGATGTTGCGTATATTGTTTCAATTGTCAGGCCTGGTGGATGCAATCCCGGTTTGCGCAACTCCAATTATTCTGATGTATATTCCAATGTGGCTGCAAATAGCTTGGTTTCGGTTGCCGAAAACAAGGAAGTTGATTTCAGCGTTTATCCTGTTCCGGCAAATGATAGGATCAACGTTCAATTTGGAATCAATGTTTCAGGTACAATCAAACTTAATATTACCGATGTTACAGGCAGGAACCTTTATACCGAAGAACTGATTAATCCAAGTCCGGGACAGATGCACGCAATCAACAGTTCAAATTATGCCGAAGGTATTTATTTGCTGCATGTAATTTCGGATGGGAACAGGAGCACAAAGAAAATTGTGGTTCGGCACTAAATCCAGGCTGATTTGCGTTCAACCTTAAACATGCCATGCAAATGTGTTTATAAACTCGAAATTCCGGTATAGCCGGAATTTCTTGTTAAAGAGGGTTTTGTTTCGAAATATGCTTCCATTCAGTAAGTAATTCGTAACTATTCACCCAAAGGGATATTCTTGTTACGAGAGTACTTAAAGTGCCTAAAGTGCCTAAAATGCCTAAAGTTAATGCACTAATGTCTTTTATCCATTAAATGAAGGAAAATGCTGCGTTCATAATTTGTAATTCCAATTAATTACTTGAGTGTAAGTACTTGGTTATTAAAGCGATTGAAATTAGATAGGAACTTTAGGCATTTTAGGCACTCACTACTTTAGGCACTGAATAATTACAATAATCCTACTGTGTAAGGGAAGTGTGTAGTAACCATGAAATAGAGTTTTATTGGCAGGTATATGTATTGGATATCATTACGCAACGCGAAAGGATTTGCGATGGAAGTAGGGAAAGCAAACTTAAAAATCCTTCTTTCTTGCTTACTTACCTGATCTTTAGCCAAAGTCATAGTTTAAATATTATTTTTGCATTACATTTTTTCTACTGTTGCCTACTGAAATGAAGATCAGGGGCTAATTCTTATTTTGAAGTGCTATTTAACAAACATTTGCTACAAGATTTATTTTTTCTTGTCCTTTGTCTTGACACAAAGGACCAAAAGTCAAGGCTTTATAGAAATTTTACACATCTGTACGCCTCGGTAAACACCCGCAAAACAAGGCTTGACAGTTTGGGTACAAC
>CAJAXK010000285.1 GCA_903946925.1 uncultured Bacteroidales bacterium
AAATTACAATAGCACAACAGGTGCCAGTTGCTGCCCCAATGGAAGTATCTTTTCCAAATGTTGTGCTGGACAAGAAAATATCCATTTTTGATAAGCAAGCCTGGACCTTCACCGGAAACTGGAAGACCTACAAAAGGCTCGGCAACCCTGGAGAAAAGCCTCGTGATCAATCGGAATTTGCCCAAAAAGCTGGTGATGCTATTGAATTCGGTTTTTCGGGAACCGGTGTTTCCATTGATGGCAACTGGGTAAAGGACGGCGGTAAAGCCGATGTGTTCCTCGATGGGAAGTTCGTGCGCAGCATCGACACCTATTACGATTACAACAAGCAAGAGCACGAAAATGTAACGATTTGGCATGTTACAGGGTTGGCCGACACCCAACACAAGGTTAAATTGGTTGTAAAAGGCGAAAAAAAACCTGAATCCCTGGGCACGAAACTATATGTAACACAAGCCTCTGTTTATAAAACCGCCCCAAAGAAAAGTGCTTCCTATAAGTTTTCTTTCGAGAAATAGTTTCACAAATCGAAAACCTTTATTGATTGGCTTTAAGCTCTTGAACAAATACAGGTTAACGGTTTAAAATGCCCGATCAAAAAATCGGGAAATATTTTTCCTCAAATCCACAAAAACGAAAATGAATATGAAAATCCGTAAAATGTTTGCCAAGCTGTTGATCATATCACTAATTATTGTTGTTTCGGGTTTCGTTCACGCACAGAAACCAAAATTCATATCGCAAGGAAAGATCAACTACCCATTGACATCTGCCGAAACGGCCATGCTCGATTCCATACAGTACAAAACATTTCTTTACTTTTTAAACGAGCATCACCCCGAATGGGGAATAGTAAAAGACCGCGCTGCCAATTGGGCTCCCGCCAGTATAGCATCCACGGGATTCGGAATTCCTTGTTTTGCAATCGGAGTGGAACGGAACTGGATTTCGCGAAAGGAAGCGGCTGAAATCACACTCAACATGCTCAGGTTTTTCGCAAATTCGGTTCAAAGTACGGATACAAATGCGACGGGATATAAAGGTTTTTACTACCATTTCCTGCGCATGAATTCGGGCACACGCGAATGGAAATGTGAGCTTTCATCCATAGACACAGGAATTTTGATGATGGGAATACTTTTTGCCAGAAATTATTACAACCTTGACATTGAAACAGAAAAACAAATCCGGGAACTTTCTGCAATGCTCCTTGGAAGGATGGATTGGAGTTTTATGCAAATGTCGGCCACGGCTAAACATCCAAATTGCATTTCCATGGCATGGTCGCCGGAAGGCGGATTGCTAAACCATGGCTGGAGTGGTTATAACGAAGGATTATTTCTCTATGTTTTGGCCGCCGGAACCGGGATGAAAGACGTTGTGAACAGTTACAATTCGTGGCTTTCGACTTACGAATGGCAAACCCCTTACAAAGGGCTTTCGCATGTTGCTTTCCCTCCGCTTTTTGGGCATCAGTTTTCGCAAGCCTTTATTGATTATCGCGGTTTAGCCGATAAATACATGAGGGAAAAAGGGATTGATTACTTCGAAAATTCCCGTCGTGCAACGTATGTTCAACGCGAATATGCAATCGAAAACCCAAAAGGCTGGGTTGGCTACGATTCGCTTTGCTGGGGCATTACAGCCTGTGACGGGCCTGGCGATAAATATAATTTCGGCGATAAAAAATTTGAGGGTTATGCTGGAAGAGGAACAAGCAGTCCTAAAAACACAATTGCCGAAGACGGTACTATAGCGCCTTATGGCCCAATGTCATCCTTGCCTTTTGCCCCTGAAATAGTTTTACCAACCATGAAATCATTGAATGCCAGGTATGGCAATAAATTATGGGGGAAATACGGGTATTACGATTCGTTCAACCAAACAGCAAAGTGGGTGAATGACGATTTTATAGGAATTGATCAAGGCCCAATGCTGATTATGATGGAAAATTTCAGGACTGGTTTGGTGTGGGATTACGTGATGAAAGACCCAATAATCCAAAAAGGCCTGGATAAACTTGGTTATGCATATTTAAAATAAGTCTTATGGGAATGGAAATTCTGAATAAAAAAACAATCTTACTGGCTATTTTATTGTTCGTCAGTTGTTTGGCTTATGCCCAGTTGAAAACCTTGGATGAATTTGAAAATAAAAACGGCTGGGATTTTATCAAGTCCGATGGTGTAAACCTCAACCTTTCGAATGAAAAAGGAATAACCGGCAATGCCGTACGCTTCGACTACGATTTCACCCAAGGAACTGGCTACGGAGGGATACAAAAACTTTTCCCTATAGAATTGCCTGACAATTATGAATTTACATTTTATGTAAAAGCCGAATCGCCTGCCAATAATTTTGAAATAAAATTCATTGATAGTACAGGCAACAATGTTTGGTGGGTGAGCAACCGCAATTTTGAGTTCCCTACCGAATGGAAAAAAATCAGCATCAAGAAACGGCATATCAGCTTCGCATGGGGACCGAACAGCGAACCCATGAAACGCGTGGACAGGATTGAATTTACAGTTGCCTCTTTTGTTGGCGGTAAAGGCACTTTATGGATTGACAATTTGAAGTTTCAAGCTTTACCACCTGAAACAAATTCCTATCCGGCACCTTTATTATCAGCAACATCATCCATTAAAAAACAGGAAGCATCCTTGATTTGCGATAATTTGCCAGAAACCTATTGGCAAAGCAAAAGCCCTCATGGTCAGGAAGTTCTGATTGACTTTAAAACAAACAGGGAATTTGGTGGCTTACAAATAAATTGGCTGAAAGATTTTTATGCCAAAGATTTTGAAATCCTACTTTCCGAAGATGCAAATAATTGGGAGACAGCCTATTCCGTGCAATCCAATCAGGATAATGTGAGTTTTATCAAGCTACAAGAGGCAGAAGCAAGGTTTGTGAAAATAAAACTTGGTTCAGCAAAATCGGAAAAAGGGTTTGGGATCAAGGATATCAAATTTTTGGATATACATAATTCGCTTACACACAATGATTTTCTGATTTACTCAGCCAAAAACTCCCCAAAAGGAAACTATCCGCGCTATTTTTCAGAGCAGGCTTCGTATTGGACCATTACCGGCGTTAACAACGATGTAAAAGAGGCCCTGATAAACGAAGAAGGTATGGTTGAAGTTGACAAAGCCTTGTTTTCCATTGAGCCTATGCTAAAAATGGACGATTCGGTTTACAACTGGAGCAATGTAAAAACGGTTCAATCCTTGGGCGACCTAAATAAGGCTAGGGATTTTGATTTTATCCCAGCCGTTACCTGGCAATTAAAAAATCTGGATTTTGAAACAGCCGTAACCGCTACCGGCGAGGCCAATAAGAGTTCGCAACTCGATATAAAATATACTTTCAAGAACCTTACTGACAAGGCTTTAGATTTTGAATTTTACCTATTGTTAAGGCCTTATCAGGTAAATCCTTATTACCAGTTCCTGAATTTACCCGGCGGGGTTGGCAAAATAAAATCCATAATGGAAAAAAGCACCAATTCAATTTCTATTGATGAAAAAACGGTGTTGTTCCAAAAAAAATATGATTCATTTGGTGCAAGCCTTTCAGATGAAGGAAATATTGTTGGGCTGCTGCGCGAAGGCAAAATGCCAACAAATAAATCGGCATTTGATAAAAACAGCCAGGCGAATGGTGTGGTTAAATACATAGTACATCTAGAACCTGGGGAACAAAGTACATATTATGTAGTCGTTCCGTTTTATGGTGATAAGTTGACAAACGAAAAAATCAACCTCGGCGATGTGGCAGACGAATTTACCAAATCAAGCAAATTCTGGAAAAACGAAGTCGGACATGTAAAATTCAACTTGCCACCCTCGGCTGACAGGATATTAAATACATACCGATCAAACCTAGCTTATGTTCTGGTAAACAGGGACAAAGCCGGAATACAACCGGGTTCAAGGTCGTACGAAAGAAGTTGGATCCGCGATGGTGCCCTGACATCTTCCGCCCTTTTAAAATCGGGTATTGTTACCGAGGTTAAGGACTTTATTGATTGGTACGCAGCTCACCAATACGAAAATGGGAAAGTTCCTTGTGTGGTCGATCATCGTGGCCCCGATCCTGTTCCCGAAAACGACAGCCATGGCCAATTAATTTACTTGGTCAGGGAATATTTTAATTTTACCCACGATACCATTTTCTTAAAATCGAAAAACAGCTATGTGCTTAAAGCTGTTGAATATATTGAAGAATTGGTTGCGCAGCGTTCGACGGAATATTTCAAATTTGGTAACGATAGTTTGCGCTCATTTTATGGTTTGATGCCCGAATCCATCAGCCACGAAGGCTATTCGGCCAAGCCTATGCACTCGTATTGGGACGACTTCTTTACAATAAAAGGCTTGAAAGATGCTGTCGAAATCCAAAAAATATTGGGCGGAACCGAGAATTACGAAAGGATTAAAAAGCTTCGTGACACATTTAGCGAAAACCTTTACAATTCCTTGCAACTGGCCATGAAGAACAGGAAAATTGATTACATTCCCGGTTGTGCCGAACTTGGCGATTTTGATGCAACCTCCACTACCATTGCCTTAACCCCTTGCAACGAACTGAAAAACTTGCCCAAACCACAGGTTTACAACACTTTCGATAAATATTACGAATTTTTCAAAAACAGGCGCGATGGCAAAGCCGAATGGGTAAATTACACCCCTTATGAAAACCGTTTGATTGGTTCGTTCATCATGCTCGACCAGCCGGAAAAAGCCCACGAACTGATTTCCTACTTTCTGAATGATCAACGGCCACAAGGCTGGAACCACTGGGCCGAAGTGGTTTGGAAAGATTACCGCATCCCTCGCTACATTGGCGACATGCCACACACCTGGTGCGGCAGCGATTTTATAAATGCTGTGCGTTCCATGTTTGTTTATGAAAATGAGTACGATCAGTCGCTGGTTTTGGCTTCGGCACTTTATCAGGATTGGATTGATGCGCCTAAAGGTATGTCTGTCGAAAACCTTCCGACTTATTACGGTGAAATTTCATACTCCATACAAAAGGAAAACTTAAACTATAAGTTTTCAATTTCGGGAAATGTAAAGCTTCCTGATAACGGAATAAAAATCAAGAATTTCAACCATTCGGCACTTCCTTCAAAAGTACTTGTGAACGGAAAAGAGATAAAAGGTTTTTCCGAAAAGGAAATAAGCGTAAAAGAAATTCCTGCCGAAGTGGTTATATTTTACTAAATCAACAAATTAAATTCAAGATGAAAGAAGAAACTACGGTTGATCGGAATACGAGGACAGAAGACAAGATTCATTTTTCGCAGTTGGCAGCTTACGGTGCAGGAGGGATAATTCCTATTGCACTGTTCAATGTTGCGGGGATATTAGTTGGCCTGATGGGAAATATCAGCCTGGGATTAAGTGCTTTCTGGCTTGGCGCTATTTTAATCGTCCCGCGTTTGTGGGATGCGCTTTCTGATCCAATTATAGGCCATCTTTCGGATAATACACGCAGCCGTTGGGGACGCCGTCGGCCTTACCTGCTCTTAGGTGGTATTGCGGTTGCCCTCTCATTTGTGGTTATTTGGTGGATTCCAAAAGGGGATTTGGTGCATAGCTGGTTCCCGACCGATTCTGGTTATCAGGCGTTTCAACTTGTTTATATCCTTATTTCACTCCTGATTTTTTTCACTGCTGTAAATATCTTTGAAATACCTCACGGAGCTTTAGGAATGGAAATGACCACTGATTACCACGAACGTACCCGTCTTTTCAGCGCCAAGAGTTTTGTGGGCAACTTATTCGCTATGAGCACACCCTGGCTTTTTGCCCTTGCCAGCATGGAAATATTCAAAGGTCCGGGCGGAAACGAAGTTGACGGAATGCGGTATGTTTCCATCCTGATCGCCGCCATATTGATTCCACTTTCGTTTTGGATGTTTCTAAAATTGCGCGAACCGGGGTTTAAAAAAGTTGCAGAACAGGAAAAAACCCCGTTTTGGACGGATATGAAACGCACAGCCAACAACCGGAATTTTATCATGCTAACCCTTACCATATTTACTTTGGCAATGGGTTTCAATTTTGTGAGCCTGCTCGGGTCGTACATACCAATTTTTTACATTTATGGCGGCGACAAAGTTGCAGGTGCCACGCTGTTAGGCATCAATGGAACGGTTTGGGCAGTAACAGGTGTGCTGGCTGTTTTCCCTCTCAACTGGATAAGCCCAAGGTTGGGTAAACGGAAAACCCTCACCATTGCTATTCTGCTGATGGTTTTAGCGCAAGCTTCAAAAATTGTTTGCTACAATCCTACCTATCCTTATCTGGTTCTTATCCCAACCGTGCTGCTTTCAGCCGGAATGTTGTTTTTCTTTACGCTTGGTTCTTCCATGGTTGGCGATATTTGCGATGAGGACGAACTTAAAACCGGCCACCGTTCCGAAGGAAGTTTCTATTCCGTATTCTGGTGGTTTATTAAAATGGGGACAGCACTCGCAAGCCTTATTGCAGGTGCGCTGATTGTCTTCACGCTTTTCGACGAAACACAGGTAACAAAAGTGGATAGTTTACAGGGAAATATCAGGGAACTGAGGAGTGATATAAAAAACTGGAATGGAAGTGAAGGCCTTGCCGGAACAAGTACGGCTCTGCTCGCAAACATGAAAAAACAAGTTACAAAAGCTATTGACGAATCCAATCTGTATATTACTGTACTTGAAAAAGAATCAGTTAAAAAGCAAAGTGAAACCTACCAACAAGTAGCCAAATACCAAAGCCAAAGGAAATCTATGTTGCAGCAAGCCTTATCCAACACAAAAGCAACAGTTGAAAGCTTGGAACTTCTTCAATCAAACATTAAATCCCTTGGCCCCAAGCCTGCAGATTCTGTCGTATTTAATCTTTCTAGAACCGCTATTGCCCTCACTTTGGATACCAAACTCGAAAAAGCCAGGTTAAATTCATTTGAACTGTTGGCCCATCTGGAAGGCAAATCCATCGAAACAGACAAGAGCAAAGAACACTTCGATATAATCATAAAAAAGAGCTCGGGCATTGACAACAGGCTAACAAACATCAACTCCAATATGCCTTTAGACCAATTGGATAAAGAACTAGCCTCCATCGAAACCGAAACTGTACAACTCACTATACAATCGCCTTACACACTTTTAATGATGCGTGTTGTTGAGATTGGGCTACCTATGTTATTGAGCATTTTTTCGATTTTCTTCGTCCTTAAGTATAGCCTTACCGAGAAACGAAGCCATGAAATCAAAGAACTGCTCAAACGAAGAAATTTAGAAGAACCGAAAAAAGGCAATGTGTCGAGTCCGTTTAGTTAGGAGGTTCCAAGTGCCGGGTGCCAAGTGCCGGGTGCCAAGTGCTAAGCTCCACGTTCCAGGTGCCAAGTGCCGGGTTCCAATTGCCAGGTGAAGAAACCTGTGATTTGAATGCAGAACTCGGAACCCGGAACCCAAAACCCGGAACCCGGAACTCGGAACCCGGAACCAATAACACCTCAATGCTCCGCTTCCTCCATTAATCAATAACCATTCACCAATAACCACTCCAATGACCTTCACCATCAAAGAAAACAACTTCTACCTCAACGATAAAAAAGTATTCCTCAATTCCGGCGAAATCCATTATTTCCGTGTTAAACACAATTTATGGGACAAGCACCTGGCAGCAGCCAAAGAAGCCGGTTTGACCACTATCAGCACATATGTGCCATGGGCTTGGCACGAATATGAAGAAAATTGCTTTGATTTTAATGGTACCTCTATTCCCGAACGTGATTTAAATGGGTGGATTGAAAAATGCAAGTCACACGGTTTGAATTGCATTGTTAAACCAGGTCCGTTTATTTTAGCCGAATATCGTGGGGCTGGTTTGCCCGATTGGTTTATGGATCAATACCGTGAGGAAGCCAAAATGCGCAACAGCAAAGGTGAAATATTTCCCAGCGACGGCATTAGCCTGTTCAACCAAAAATATTTAGAAAAAGTAACGCTGTGGTATGACAAAATCATGCCATTTATTGCCAAGCGGCAGATATCGGAAGGCGGACCAATCATTATGATGCAGATTTGCAACGAAATAGGAGTTTTTTCGTGGCTTGCTCATCAGGCCGATTATTGCGAAGCTGTGAAAACCCGTTTCAGTTTATATCTGTCTAAAAAGTTTAAAAGTGTTGCTGAATTGAATATTCTGTGGGAAACAAGCTTTGAAAACTTTGCCGATGTGGAACTTCCACCAGATGGCAGGCTTCCTTATGCATCTAAAGCTGACCGAGGCCGCGATTTCGAATGGCATAATTTCTGGCGCACCTATTACGGCGATTACCTTCGGATGCTGACAGGCATGGCAAGGGACAGAGGCGTTACAGTCCCTTTGTATCATAACCTTCCGGGATGGATTTACGGGAATGGATACGAATTCCCTGTAAATATTACCATGTACGAGGATTTATTCGAAAATAAGAGCGAAATCCTTTTTGGCGTTGATCACATCCCTGAATTTTTCTCCTACCGCAACCTGCATGACGACCGCATTATCAATGATATTACAATGGCCATGCAGGGCAACAAACCCTTGTTCGCAGCCGAATTCCAATGTGGTTCGCGGGAACACCATGTAGAAACAAATCCCCGCGAAATGGAACTTTTCTACAAAGCCAGCATTGCTAATGGATTAGTTGGATGGAACTATTACATGTTTTCGCAAGGGCGCAACCCAGGCAGGAAGGGATATTCGGGTGATACATTTTACTGGTTCAATCCGCTAACGCCTGAAGGCGAACGTACTAGCGCGTTTCCGTTGGTAAAACGGATGAATAAAATCATCAAAACTTCCGAAGACCTCATAGTGAACTCAAAACGCAAGGCCGAAGTTTGTGTGCTTTTTTATCCACCTTATTACGCCACTGAGTTGGAACGTCCCGAAATTGGAGCTTCTGAACTCATTTTCAACGCTTCGGCCATACGCAGGCCAGCCTATTTCGATGGTTTGCTAAAAGTGCTACAAATCCTGAATGTGGATTACGATATGGCGGATTTGAACAAAGCTACTGCTGAAACTTTGAGCAATTACAAACAGGTTTGGGCCTTTTGCACCGATGAAATGAATGCGTGCGAACAACAAACCATTGTGGATTACACTATCGCTGGCGGCAACCTTGTGCTTTTCCCTTATTTGCCTGATCGCGAAATGTCGCAGAAACCCTGTACCATCATCCGCGATGCGATTTCGATATCCCCATCAGGTATTGAAACCATTGATTCACCGTTAATTGATGTGTATAACTATAAGGACATCAAGTGTGCCAATCCACAAAGTGTTTTTTCTGAAAAATCATTGCCTGGTGCAGTTATTATCGCACGGACCATCCGCGGTTCGGTTTGTGGTTTCTCAAAACCGCTTGGTAAAGGTACTTTTATTCACCTGGGAACTTGGATTGGTTTCGATACCGAAGGGCAAAAACCAGTTTATGAGGCACTTCTTTCAAAATCAACAGCTAAATTAAGGCAGGCAAATTCCAACAATTACCATATAAATGTTCGTGAACGCTTTACCGACGACCATTGCGCTACACTTTTTGTAGGCAATTACTACAACGAAGAACACAAAGGATCTGTAACTTATACCCATCCCAAATCGGGCGAAACCATTTCAATCCCTTATTCACAAAATGAAACAGAATGGCCTGCAGTATACGGCATTCTTAGTCCTATTTGTCTAAAAGTTTCTGAAGATTTATATATTTTGCACACTACTTCCGATATACTCGGTATTCAAACCACTGATAGTGAAATTAATATTACTTTGTTTGGCGATCGTGACCTTGCAGGGGAAATTGTTTTTGAAGGAGCTGGCAATGATAAAATTAACTCTGCATCGATAGACGGGGAAGCGGTGAAAGTAGAACAAGACGATAAACGAATCGTTGTGGCTTATAGCCACAAACATAAATCTGAGATGAATCTGATAATAAAATTCAACTAAATGGAAATCAGAAATTCTGCCGGTCTTTCCTTTACATTCCTTGAGAATGGATCAGTTCAGTCCATCGAAGCAAACCCCATTAGGATAAGTCTGAAACCGACTACACTTTATTCCAAATCCGGAACCAATATTTACCTGCGGAAAAGAACAAAACCTTTTGCCTTTACGGCACTTTTGGGACCTGAAAGCGATAGCCAATTCCTTTTAGAAAACAATACATTTTTTGCCAAGGGCAGTTGGGAAGGCATTGATTACCAATGCATTTTGCAGCTTTCGCCTAAAAGCCTGAGTTGGCAATGGAGCATTGAATTAGTTAATAATTCTGCCAATCCGGTTGAACTTGATTTGATTTATGTACAGGATGTGGGTTTAAAACAAATTTCCGACAACTTGGTGAACGAGTATTATGTTAGTCAATATCTCGAGCGATTGGTATTTGATGACCAAAACCATAGTTCGGTAGTTTGCTGCCGTCAGAACATGAAGGAACCGGTCGGCAATCCCTGGCTGATGATTGCTTCCAAAAACAAAGCCATTGCAGGAAGTGTGGATGGCATGCAATTTTATGGCAAAACCTACCGCGAAACCGGAATTCCGGAAGCTTTGCTTGCTGATACGCTTGGGGGAAACTATGCCGGTGAATCGTCAATTGTTGCCTTGCAGGAAAAGCCGTTTGAATTGAAAGTTGGCGCCTCTCACACAAGTTCTTTTGTTGGAACTTATCTGCCGGATCATCCAAAAGCCTCATCGGCGGTGGATTTGAATCAGATTAACAGCATTATCCGTGAATTTGAAAAGATGGGTACTCATCCGGTTCATGGAAAAATGAGTTTGCCATACAAAAACATCTTTAATACTTCGCCTTTCCTGCCGGTTAGTGATTTGAAAGATGATGAGCTTGTTTTGTTTTTTGGGAACGATAAACGCCATTGCGAAATGGAAAATGGCAGGTTGTTGTCATTTTTCTGCGATAAGAATAACCATGTAATGCTTCGTGAAAAAGAAATTATGGCCGACCGGCCTCACGGACACATTATGCAAGCCCAAGCTGGCTATGCACCTGACGAAAGTATTGTTTCCACCACAGCATTTGCATTCGGGGTTTTCAACTCGCACCTCACACAAGGCAATACCAATTTTAATGTGCTGCTTTCTGTTTGCACAAGCCAGTTCAACCTTTCACCTGAATCGGGACAGCGGATTTTTGTGGAAGTAAATGGCAAACGGTATCTGTTGGGAGTTCCTTCTGCTTTCGAAATGGGTTTGAACCATTGCCGTTGGATTTATAAACATGGCGGTTCTGTTTTTCAGGTGCGTACATGGACATCCAAGTCGGAACCAAGGGTAAATATTGATTTTAAAGTACTCCGTGGAAACAAAGTTAAAATACTGATTACATGCGATTTCGATAAGTTGAATGGATGGAGGGTAAACCCTGATTTGCTTCTGTACAATTATCTGGCCAAGCCTAAAGCCGACAGTATGATTGCAGGCAAATTTCCTGGGGCACAGTTCAGGATACTTGTGAACAGTGTTCAAGTTGATTATAAAGTTACCAACGAAGAGGATCTTTTTCCTGCAATTGTTATTGGAGAAGATGATTCGTTATTTGTCCTCGACGTGGAGGAAACATCCGAGTTTTCTATGAGTTTTATTGGGGAAGTTTGCCCAAATAAAAATACATCTAAACTCCAGGATATTGATAAACATTGGGTTGCAGATTGCCAGAATGCGCAATCGCAATGGAAGGAACTAAGCTTGAACCTTTCCCTAACGGGTGAACACGAAGATGCCACCGCTATAAGTGAAATCCTCCCTTGGTATGGAATGAATGCAATTACACATTTCCTTACACCTTACGGATTGGAACAATTCAGCGGTGCAGCCTGGGGAACACGCGATGTATCGCAAGGCCCTGTTGATTTGTTGCTTACCATGGAAAAATACAAGGAAGCGAAGCAAGTACTCCGGACTATATTCTCGAACCAGAATACCGACGGCGGTTGGCCGCAATGGTGGATGTTTGATAGCTATTCGGCTATCCGTGCCGGCGACTCGCATGGCGATGTTTTTTATTGGGTACTCATCGCTTTGAGCGACTATTTAAAAGTTACCGGCGATTTGAAAATCCTTGACGAAGTTTTACCGTTTTATCAGGGACAAAAGGAAGAAAGTGTTGAGAAAAAGACCATGGAAGAGCATGTTGACAGGCTCATACAAATGATCGTAAATTCGTTTATCCCCGGAACAGCATTGGTCCCTTTTGGTGGAGGCGACTGGAACGATTCATTGCAACCTGTTAGCGAAGAACTTGCAAAAAGGTTGATTTCAAGCTGGACAGTTGAAATGAACTATCAGGCTTTTAGGCAATATCAGGTAGTTTATCAACAGATTGGCAACACTGCCAAAGCGGAAGAACTGAATGGGATTTGCAAAAGAATCAAGGCTGATTTCAATAAATACCTGGTAAAAGATAGTATTGTTGCCGGCTATGGTTTGCTGGAGGATGATGGAAATATCAGCGTATTGCTTCACCCAAGCGACACCAAAACCGGGATTAAATACAGCATATTGCCCATGAACAGGGGCATTATAAGTGAAATTTTTACTGAGGAGCAAGCGCAATTCCATCAGCATATTATTGATGAGCACCTGAAAGGTCCCGATGGCGCACGGTTGATGGACCGACCGCTAAAGTACAAAGGTGGAATACAGGAAATTTTCCAGAGGGCAGAAAGCAGTACATTTTTTGGCCGCGAAATCGGGCTTATGTATGTTCACGAGCATATCCGTTATGCCGAATCGCAGGCCCGTATTGGCAATGCCGATGCTTTTGTGAAAGCTTTGCGACAGGCTATTCCGGTGGCTTACAGGGAAGTTGTTCCTTGTGGCGATATACGACAGGCAAATTGCTATTACAGCAGTTCGGATGTAACTTTTAAAAGCCGCTACGAAGCCGATGAACGTTACGATGAAATTAAAACCGGAAACATAACGCTAAAAGGCGGTTGGCGTGTTTATTCGAGTGGGCCTGGAATATATGTCAGCATGGTTGTTTCGCGCCTGATAGGTTTGCGTCTGGAGTTCGGGAATGTGGTTATCGACCCCGTTATCCCTGAATCTATGGATGGAATGTCGGCTTCGTTTGATTTGCTGGGCCGTCATTTAACGTTAAAATATAAAGTTTCGGAAAGCAATTTCAGCCCCAAAGCCATTACAATTAATGGAAACCCCATTCCCTTCACGTATCAGGAAAACAAATACCGCAAAGGAGGGGCAGTTATTCCTGTTAAACAGTTTTTAGGCTTGTTGGACCAATCGGAAAATACAGTTGAAATCAAATTGTAAAACATGAGTCCACTTCGATAAGTCTTTTTTCGCCGCAAAGTGATACACTGAGTGTTACAGTGAGCCTGCCCAACTGCTTGCCGATGTGGCACAAAGCCTCTAAGCTTACTATGTCTATAGCGCTGAATAACAATATCTTGTGAACCTTTGTGTCATGGTGCCTTAGTTGTGTTTCTTTATTTTTAGCTTATCGGAGTGAACTCAGGGATTAGGATTTGGGGTTTGGGTGTTAGGCCTAATGGTATGCGGTATTGTGGATTAAATAAAGCATTATACAACTAGCTATTCACTTTCAGCCTACAGCCATTCAGTCCGTAGTTAAACCAATTTAAAAAGAATTTTACGCGTTGAGATAGGATAATCAATAACAATTAAGCCTTTACAAAATATTGAAAAACAGGGAATTGAAGGGTGGGTTGTTACCCATCCTCTATTTAAAATCATCGTACAATAAATATTTTTCGCGTATTTTGATAAAATCCTTTAGCCCGGCTTGCCACGACTGGCGTATTTCTTTTTCATTTATTCCCCATTCAATCTGTTCGCGTAATAGGGTACCACCTGCCAATTTATCAAAATATGTTCTGAAAAAATCCGTCTGGGGGCAAATTGTGTTGTATGCATCCAACAGCCAGGAAAGCTCTATCAGACCGTTTTTACTTATTAATTCAGCATGTTCGCCGAGGTTTTGCCCATAACAAACCATGCCTTTTAGCGGAGGGTCCTCGCTGACCCCGGCAATGGGGTTTGGGATAAAAGAATACGAAGCAGGCTTAAGCAGTGGATGGCCATAAACCTTAAAAGGGCTATCGGTACCCCGGCCAACGCTTACAACGGTTCCCTCGAACAAGCATAATGATGGATACAGGTAAACAGATTGCATATCCTGAAGGTTTGGCGAAGGGGCTACTGGCAAAAGGTAACGCGATTTATGTGTGTAATTTTTACATTTAATAACAGTCAATCTGCATGTTATACTATCAGACAACCATTTTTCGCCATTTACCATTGTTGCATATTCGCCAATGGTCATGCCGTAAACGATAGGAACGGGATGCATTCCGACAAACGAAGAAAACGCTGTATCCAAAACCGGGCCATCCACATAAAAGCCATTCGGGTTGGGCCTGTCGGCGATAATAATGGGGATGTTGCTTTCGGCGCAGGCCTCCATTACCAGGGCAAGTGTAGAAATGTAGGTGTAAAAACGGACCCCAACATCTTGAATATCGAAAAGAACAATGTCTATATTTTCTAAATCATACTTTGTTGGTTTTCGGTGGCTGCCATAAAGCGAAACAATTTCAACACCCGATTTTGGATCAATGTCATTATCTATATCTTTTCCATCGGGCTGATTGCTCCTGAAACCATGTTCGGGGCCAAAAATTTTCACTACATTAATTCCTGATGAAATCAAAGTATCAACCAAGTGCGTATTGTTTATAAGCGAAGTTTTGTTGGCAACAATGGCGACTTTCTTATCGTGCAACAAATTGAAATATTCTGTAGTTAGATACGACCCGGGTAGTATCGACTTGGCTTTTGCTGATTTGTTTTTCGATTTAAACAAATGCTGGCCGAATGAGGAAACACTGGCAAAAGTAAGTAAAATGACAATTAAATATTTGATAATACGCATGTTGCTTTGTGTAATTCAGGTTTCAGTTTGTTTGTGGAAATTGAGATATTTATTTCTAATGTATTATAAACGCAAACAATGTAAAAATCGTGTAAATGGCCTGTAAGTTTGAATCGGAAATCTCTGCATACTGCCAATTTTTAACCAATTAAATAAAGTATTTTTGCAGCGGATGAACCTGGAAAGATTTATAGCACGACGAATGATAACAGGTGGGCCGGGAAGTTTCTCGGCTCCGGTAATCCGTATCGCCATATTAAGTGTGGCATTAGGACTGGCGGTAATGATTGTTTCGGTGGCCATAGTAACCGGTTTTCAGAAGCAAATCCGTGATAAAATTGTTGGGTTTGGCTCGCACATACAAATAGCCAAATTCGATTCAAACAATTCGTTCGAGTTTAGCCCGATTGAAAGGAACCAGGCTTTTATAAAAACGTTGGAAGAAACAAAAGGGATCAGGAATATTCAGGTATTTGCCACAAAAGCAGGCATCATCAAAACCAAAGAACAAATACAAGGTGTTGTTTTTAAAGGTATTGGCCCCGATTTCGATTGGTCGTTTTTTAATGATAAACTTGTTGAAGGAAAGGCTTTTTCAACAAAAGATACTGCTGCAAACCTATCGGTTATAATTTCAAAAAACCTTGCTGATTTGCTAAAAATTAAAGTTGGCGATCCTTTACGCATGTATTTCATTATCGAGAATCAACCCCGTGCCCGGCGTTTTAACGTTTCAGGAATTTACAGCACCGGTCTTGCAGAATTTGATCTGAAATTTATTTTTGGCGATATTCGACAAATACAAAAACTGAACAGTTGGGGTGGGGATTCTATTTCGGGGTTTGATGTATATATTAACGACTTTACCCAATTAGACAAAATGGGGAAACTGGTCTACAACGAAGTAGGTTATGAATTGAATGCCAAAACCATTCGTGAACTCTATCCTCAAATGTTCGATTGGCTCGATTTACAGGATATGAACGTAGTTATAATACTGATTTTGATGGTATTGGTTTCAGGAATGGCAATGATTTCAACCCTGCTCATCCTCATACTCGAACGCACAAATATGATTGGGGTTTTAAAAGCCCTTGGTGCAAGAAACTTCGGGATACGCCGGATTTTTATTTACAATGCTGCCTATATTATTGGCAAAGGACTGATTTATGGTAACATAGCAGGGGTTTCCATCTGCCTGCTGCAAAAATATTTTAGTATTGTTAGTTTGCCGCAAGAATCGTATTTCATGTCGGTTGTGCCAATTAATTTGGATATCGCCCACCTTTTGCTACTTAATGCCGGCACTTTATTTGCTTGTACCATAATGCTCATTTTACCTTCGTATGTGGTAACACGTATTTCGCCGGTGAAAGCAATACGGTTTGATTAAAAAAAAATCCCGAACTCATATTTCGAGTCTGGGATCCTATAAACATAAAGGTATTTCAGTTACAAAACAACCACCGAATTTTCACTTCCAAAGGAGGAAATTACATATTTATCGGCAGCTTCATCATTAAGCCAGGTATTGCCATTGGCCAAATAACGAAATTGTTGTTCAATGCCACTTTCCATTTCAACAGACACGGAAAAAGTGCCATCTTTTGCTTTTTTCATTGGGTTTGCGGTTTCGTCCCAGCCGTTAAAATCCCCAACAAGTGTAAGGCTATCAGCCTCCGCTTTAAATTTGAATGTTACTTTGCAAACCGGTTTGGTTTTCAGAAATTGACGTTTCTCAATCATTTTAATTAATATTGGTTAAAAATAAATGAAGCTTCTAAAAGCGCTGCAAAGATAATAATTATTTGGAACAAATCTACATTGTTGATTATATGTTTGATATTCAGATGAGTGTAAAAATTACAATGAGATGTTAGTGCGAAAAAAGGCAAAACTAAAAAGGTAAAAGGTCAAAGATAAAAGGTCAAAGGTCAAAAGTTAAAGGTCAAAAGGTCCATTTCTATAACTAATTTCTATTTTCTATTCTCCAATAACCATTAACTATTTTCCATTAACTATTTTCCATTAACTATTTTCCATTAACTATTTTCCATTAACTATCATCCATCAACCACTCCCCTTCCCCCCATGCAGCC
>CAJAXK010000286.1 GCA_903946925.1 uncultured Bacteroidales bacterium
CTTTAAAAATAAGCAATGGGCGAATAAAAAGTCAAGGCTTTATATAAATTTTACACATCTGTACACCTCGGTAAACACCCGCAAAACA
Organism: uncultured Bacteroidales bacterium; assembly: GCA_903946925.1. Taxonomy (GTDB): domain Bacteria; phylum Bacteroidota; class Bacteroidia; order Bacteroidales; family UBA4417; genus UBA4417. The sequence continues at coordinate 89 of CAJAXK010000286.1, forward strand.
AGGCTTGACAGTTTGGGAACAACATCCTGGGAGCAGTTGAAGCTGTATTTTGCTACGCACATGCCCACGCTGTTTACCTTCGGCTACATCTGCGTAAAATTTCTATAAGGCCAGTCCCTAAAACCTCGAATTTGATACTATTTACATGAGCTTCCGAACCAGTTTTGCCGCAAACAAGAACTATCTTACGAAGGACTGGCCTTATAAAATTACAATAGCGGTTCTTAGTCGGAGGTATGTGCGAAAGGCATGTGCGTAGCAATACACAGCAACGATAAAAGCCTGGAATTGTGTCATCTTCCATGCCTTGTATTGCGGGAAGTTACCTTCGGCTTAGAAACGCATTGTATTTTTATAAAGCCTTGATTTTTGGTTACTTTTTGATCAAGCAAAAAGTAAAAAATCTAAAATATAATGACTGTAGGTTTAGTTTTGGATAAAGCCTATCAGCCAGTCAAAAAAAATTAGTAGAAGGTAACAATTTTGCAGGTTATCCGCTTTTTCATATCACAGAAATAAAAATGAAAAGTGCAGCTTTCAGGATTTTCAGGCCCGAAACTGCACTTTAAGGTAAACAGTAAATTTTTGTATTGCAGGGATTAATGTTTTACTATCATTTTCTTCGATTGGATTGTTTTTCCATCAACAATAATTGTGTAGAAATAAATGCCTGATGCATAATTGCTTACGTCAATTGATTTTTTGCCCGAACGGTTCTCGAACGTAAAATTATCAACTTCTACGCCAAGCATATTGCGGATAACAAGTTGGGCGTTGTTGTAATTTGCTGGAAGATTGTACTCGAAATTGGCATTCTGTGAAGCAGGGTTTGGGAAAGGCCCTTTAAAAACCAATTTGTTATCGTCAATATCGCTTGCGCTGATGTGAAATTCGATTGTGGCTTTGGCAACTACCGGTACTCCAAATGACACATTATCAAAAAATTCGTAGGTAATCGAGCTTAAACCGCCATGTCCGTCAGGATAATAATCGGCATAAAATGATTTGTCCATAACACCTGCTGCAATAGAAACCGGAAAAGTTGATTCATTAGTCATTGGGCCATAGCAATTTATCCCAAAACAGAATGAATTTGAGGTTCCAGGCACCTCGTAGTTGATTACGCGGCGGACAAACACATTTGCCATTTCGGTATTGGTAGTATTTTTCACCCAGATATAACCAACCAACGCATCAACGGAAGGATTGCTGCCCATAACTTTGAATGTGCTGTTGTTTATTTTCTTTCCGAGAGTATCGTACAACTCAAGTGTATCAGTTCCAAGTACATACTTTGAATCCGAAATCAGATGCTGCATAGTTACCGGGCGTGCGGCCAAAGCAGACACAAACAGGATGGAAACAGCAAAGAGTATAAGTTTTTTCATGCTTTTAGGTTTTAGTTTCGCAATAAGAGGTGATTAATTCGTGTGCAAAGATATACTCAAAATGAATCCATTAAGCAATCTTTAGAAAATTTTTAATAAAGATTATAGTATTTGGGCCAAATAAAAAATATGAACCATTTTTATACAGATATTTGCCTAAATTTAATAATAGCAAAGCCATGAAAAAAACCTACCTGATAATCAGCTTATTTTCAGCACTGTCCGTTTCAGTGTTCAGCCAATCGCAGCGTTTTGTGCTGTTCGAGGAATTTACCAATGCCAGTTGCAGCCCCTGTGCCTCCCAAAACCCGGCATTCGACAACCTGCTTGCAGCCAATGCTAATAAATGTACTTCGATAAAGTACCATACAAGTTGGCCGGGCACCGACCCAATGTACACGCACAACCCGACGGATTGCGGGGCACGCGTAACTTATTATGGTGTATCCGGAGTTCCTTATGCCGTAATGGATGGAACACCTGTTGCGGGTGGCAGTTATCTTGGAGCACCTTCAAATGCCAGCCAAGCAAAAATTGATGCCGAATATGCTATCCCTTCCGCTTTTGAACTTTCGATAAACCAACAGCTTAGCCCAGGAAACGATAGTTTGTACATTACTATGTTGGGTAAAGCAACCGCGCCCATTTCCGGTTTGTTGACAGTCCATTGTGTTGTAATTGAAAAACATATACATTTTACTTCCGCCCCGGGCAGCAATGGCGAGAAGGATTTTTACAATGTGATGAAGAAAATGCTCCCATCGCCATCAGGAACAAGTTTGCCATCATCATTTCAGGTTGGCGACTATTTTGTGCTCGAATTTGCCTGGAAACTTGCCAATGTGTACAATAACAACGAATTGAGTGTGGTTGGATTTATTCAGGACATACAAACAAAAGCTGTTCATCAAGCTGCCATTACTTCTGCAACCCCAATTACCGGGGTATATCAAAACGATTTGGAACTTTCTGGCTTGAACAATCTGTTACCTTCGTACTGTGAGCCATCGTTTACACCCCAGTTTAAATTACGCAACAACGGTTCAGTCCCGCTTACCTCTGCCGAAATAAAATATCAGGTAAACGACGAAGCAGTGGCTACTTATCAATATTCAGGCAATCTGGATTTTTTGGATAAAACTACCATCAGCCTACCAACAATTAACTTCAACATACAGAATAACAATACGTTGAAAATATTTGGAACAGCAGTAAATGGTGTTGCCGATGAATATAGAAAAAACGATACCATAATTTATACTTTCGCTAAAGCTGCGCAGTCGAGCCTTTCGGCGACAGTGTTGGTAAAAACGGATAACAACCCCGGCGAAACTACCTGGGAAGTGAAGGATCTGCAAGGGAATATTGTTGCGAACGGAGGACCATACACCCTACCGGCACATAATTATTCAACAAATGTTGATTTAAATTATAGCACTTGTTACGAATTTACAATTTACGATGCAGGTGGAAATGGCGTATGCTGCACCAGCGGAATTGGTTTTTACAAATTATCGAGTGCTGGTACCACAATTTCAACCGGAACAGCATTCGGAAGTTCACAAACCGCACAGTTTTACTCGCTTAGCAATGTTGGGGTAAGCGAACCTGATGCGGCATCCTTCTCGGTTTATCCAAATCCGGCTTGGGGAAAAACAACTATTTTGTTTACCAATGCTGCGAATGAGCAGGTTACAGTGCTGGTTTACAATATGCAAGGCCAGATTGTGTTAAATTTACCGGTTCAGGAATATCGGAGTGGACAACACGAAATTGCTTTGGATTGCAGTAAGTTAAATGCCGGAATTTATTCCATCCGCTTAACTGCCGGAACAAAAGTTTTCACCGAAAAAATTACTGTTAAGAAATAGGAATCTACCTTTTCCTGTTCCTTTTAAAACACAAAAAGCCTGGTTTTCGACCGGGCTTTTTTGTTTTTTTGATAGGTTCTATATTGTTTTAAAAAAGGTCTTCAAGCAATTGGTCTTCAACCATCTGAGGTAAAGTTACTTTTAGGAGTGGTTCTTTTTCCATCGCCCTTTTAATGCTAAAAACTGCACCATCATTCCTGGCCCAGCTCCGGCGCGAAATGCCGTTGTTTACGTCCCAATGTAACATCAACTTGATACGGCGATTGCATTCAGAAGTTCCATCCAACAACATTCCAAAACCACCGTTGATCACTTCGCCCCAACCAACACCGCCGCCATTATGGAGGCTAATCCAGGTTGCGCCACGGAAGCTATCGCCAACAAAATTCTGTACAGCCATGTCAGCCGTAAAACTCGACCCATCGTAAATATTGGAGGTTTCGCGGTAAGGCGAATCCGTTCCCGAAACATCGTGATGATCCCGACCCAGAACAACAGGGCCTTTTAGCTTCCCATCCTTTATAGCTTCGTTAAAAGCCAAGGCAATCTGGGTGCGGCCTTCGCAATCGGCATAAAGGATCCGTGCTTGCGAACCTACAACTAATTTATTCTGCTTGGCTTCCCGAATCCAACGGATATTATCGTGCATTTGCTGCATGATTTCTGGTGGCGACTCCAAAGCCAGTTTTTCGAGCACACTCATTGCAATCAAATCAGTAGTATCCAAATCGGAAGCATCGCCTGAAGCGCAAACCCAACGGAATGGGCCAAAACCAAAATCGAAACACATTGGCCCCATTATATCCTGTACATACGAAGGGTAGCGGAAAGTGCCATCCACTTTCACAATATCTGCGCCTGCTCTTGAAGCTTCGAGGAGGAAAGCATTTCCATAATCGAAAAAATACATGCCTTTGGCGGTCAGCTTGTTGATTGCCAGTACATGCCTTCGAAGGGTTTCTTGAACTTTTACCTTGAACTTTTCCGGCTCAAAGGCCATCAAATTTTGGGATTCATCAAAGTTTAACCCAACAGGATAATAGCCTCCCGCCCAGGGATTGTGCAACGAAGTTTGGTCAGAACCTATTTCTACTTCAATATCCGAATCGGCCAACTTTTCCCATAAATCAACAATATTGCCTTGATATGCCAATGATACCGCTTCTTTATTAGCTTTTGCTTTTCGAATACGCGATAAAAGTTCGTCGAGGTCTTCATATACTTCATCAACCCAACCTTGAGTAAAACGTGTTTGCACAGCTTTTGGGTTTACTTCGGCAACAACCCCTATAGCCCCGGCAATAACGGCAGCCTTGGGTTGTGCCCCCGACATGCCACCCAAACCAGAAGTTACAAAAAGTTTCCCTGCAAGGCCTTCGTTCGATTTTTCGACTTTTCGCCCGGCATTAAGCACGGTTATCGTGGTTCCATGCACAATCCCTTGTGGGCCAATGTACATATACGAACCGGCAGTCATTTGCCCATATTGCGTAACCCCAAGTGCATTAAAGCGTTCCCAATCATCAGGTTTCGAATAATTTGGGATCATCATCCCATTGGTAACAACTACTCTTGGTGCTTCTTTGTGCGAAGGATATAATCCCATAGGATGGCCCGAATACATCACAAGTGTTTGCTCATCAGTCATTTCCGAGAGATACTTCATGGTAACACTGTATTGCGCCCAGTTCTGAAAAACGGCACCGTTCCCGCCATACGTGATAAGCTCGTGCGGATGTTGGGCAACTGCAGGATCGAGGTTATTCTGTATCATCATCATTATAGCTGCCGCTTGTTGGCATTTTGCCGGATAATGGTTTATTGGCCTTGCGAACATTTCGTACTGTGGACGGAACCTGTACATATAGATGCGGCCATATTTTTTAAGCTCTTCGGCAAATTCTTTCGCCAAAACAGGGTGGTGCTGAGGTTCAAAATACCGGAGTGCATTGCGGATGGCCAATTTTTTATCGGAAGCGGATAAAATGTCCTTTCGGATTGGGGCATGGTTTACCTGACTATCATAAACTTGTGGTTCGGGCAAAATAGCTGGCAAACCCTGTGCGATTGAAGCTTGGAATTGGTGAAGGTTCATAAATTTTTATATGGTTTGTTGGTTGCGGGACGGAAAATACTGCTTGCAAAATTACATTTATATTCGTTTCAATTCAGTGCCTAAAGTTGTGAGTGCCTAAAATGCCTAAAGTTCCTTGCTAATTTTAATTGCTCAGTTAACCAAGTACTTAGGTTCAAATTGTTTATTAGAATTGAAGTTTACTATAAGCCGCATTTTCCTGAATTTAAAGGATCAAAGGCATTTGGGGCAAAAACTTTAGGCAATTCAGGCACTCTAGGCACTTTAAGTACTCTTAAAACATGAGTCCACTCCGACAACCCTAAAAAAAAACACGGAGGCACGGAGGACACAAAGGCACACAGAGTATTGTTAATCAGCACTATAATCTTTGTGAACTTAGCGAAGCGATATCACGAATTCCTTTAAAATAAGCAATTATGAGTAAACTTAGAGATTTAGTGCCTTTGTGGCTAAAAAAGACTTATCGGAGCGGACTCAAACATTGAAATTTCAGTGGTGTGAATAGGCTCGTATATTCAAGTTGAATATTGATTTTACATAGCAAACTGGAATACTATTTTCCACGCCATGTTTTCTTTGGGGGTTGGCAATGCATAAGGCCCATAACGATAAAACCAGGCCATACCAATATCAGTAAGGCCGAGACGTAAAAGCCTGTTAAGCACGATTCCCGATTCGTAATAGCCTTTTTCGTAACTCTTTATGTTTTCTTTTACATGGTTTTCGGGATGACGGAGTGCCCCAATCCCAATATTTGTAACCAGTTCAGGTTCTGGCTTAAAGTGTTTCGATTGAAATAGGAGTTTCCCGAAATTATGCGAAATAAAAAGCGCTGCGTACCTGTCGGCGGTAAACTCGTCCATGTACATGGTGGCAAAACTGCCTGGCGAATAAAATGTGAATGGCCTGTTCGATGACCTTGCATTGTAGAGGTTGACATACGGAATGTCGCGGTCAATAAAACCTGCTTGTAAATCCAAAGTTGTTTTCCCAATGTATTTGGTGAAGAAAGATTTCTTGATTTTGAAATCAAAGCGGTTGTAAACATATTGCCCATCCAACAAATCGTTAAAGCCATGTATGGCCGAAAACTGCACAATGGGGAAATTCGTGCCAAGCGAAACGGTTGAACGTGAATTTTTTATAAATTTCTCACCATAAGCATACCTTACCATGAAGGACGCTTCGGTAAACGAAAAAGCAGAATTGGTTACATTAATATTATCCGCCGAGGTTATTTTATAACTATAATCGTAGAGCGGATACCTGTCGAAAACAGATAAACCAGCAGTAAGTGTCATATATTTCAATAGGCGTGAACTTATTTTCGCTTCGTAGCAGCGAGTGTGGTCCATGCTTTCGACCATAATGTCACGAAACTTGGATGGGTTCAGGAAATTGCGTTCGGTATCGAATTTGGGATCGGCGCCTGCTTCGTCAACATCATCGTAAAACCCTGCGTTTAGATAGAAATTGCTGAAGCGATTGAAAATCAGGGTTCCATCGGCCCCATATTTCCATTCCTTGTCTTTGAACCCATAAGCACCATAACCTGACAACTTAAACCAGGCACTTAATTTATCCGAAGTTGATAATTTTGAGCCCAACCTCAGGCCTTCGTGATGGTTAACCTTGAAAAGATAATCGAGATAGAGGTCGAAATATCCAAGGTTGACTTTGCCGTTCATCAAAGCATCGAGCCTTTTGGTAAATTTGTTGAAATTTTCGGCCTTGCCCAGGCTGTCAATAACCTGATAGGTCATTTTTTCGCGGGCATTGAGGGTATCAATCCTATAATCGTTCCAAATTTTTTCCGGCTGGTTATAGGCATCCGGTTGAACATCAACCTCAATGGCCCCAAATTGGTTTCGGCGAAGTTGCGGGTTTAGGTTAACATTTGAAATATAACTTTTCCCACGTCCCATGATTTTTATATTGACACTATCAATAGAAACCGATGCATTTTTGAAAATAATATCCGTATTGAGTTGGGTTGGGAACCAATGTGTGCTATCGATAAAACTATACAATTGTTGGATTTTAATGGAAACCATACCCTGGTCATCGGCAGGTACGGCAATAATATTTCGGATGGCGTACCCATTGGTACTAATTGAAATTGTGCCTTTTAACCCATCGAAATTGGTTTTTAGCAAGGGCCTGAACGACAAAACATAAGTTGTATCGTAAGGATAAGGTTCAATAATAGTATCCTGGATTTTGAAATAATATTTACCGAAACAGCCATTGGATATTGGGTTTATATAATCCTTATCCATTATTTTTATCACTTCTTTGTAAAAAGTGGTAGATTGCAATTGCGAAATCAGGAAAACAAACAAAGGGTCACTCAAGCCAGAAACCCTGCTTGCAATTACTTTATTGTAATTCTCGGAAGGGAATTTGAAACTTCTGTCAACAACACTCTCCATAATAAAGAGGTGCTGCTTATTAAAAAATGCCTTGGCTTTTAAATAGGAGGAATCTGCCGAAAGACTGTCGCCCAATGGGATACTATCCGATTCGGGGCCAAAAATCATTTTTTCGTACGATGTGTAAGTAAACGATGGCAGATGTTCGTGGTCGTTGATATACCGGTTGGCGATTACTTCCCTGATAATACGGTTGGCGGGGTTGTTGCCAGGTTTTATCACTATTTCCGAAAGTTCGTAAGCAATTTTCTGCATCCTTACCACCGATTCCTTTTTTGGGTCAAGGTTTGGGTCAACCTCCAATGGTTCATACCCTATATAGCTGAAATTTAGCTTTTTAATCGCAGTAGGCGAACTCAGTGAAAACTTCCCGTCAATATCCGATATACATCCTTCGGTGCCACCGTTTACCGAAATGCTTACAAAAGCAAGTGGCTCGTTGGTTTCATTGTCAATAACCCGGCCTTTAATTTGATGGGTTTGCGCGAATGAATGTAAAAAAGGGATTAAAAACAGGAAAAGCAATATGCGGAATGCCTTTGTAAATCCTAGCATGAGAAATTATTAAAAAAGTTTTCAAATGTAGATAAAAGGCTTTGTACAATTAACGGCGATTTCAACAACTTTGGGGAGCGGGTTATAAAAATTCTTAATTTCTGGGAAATGTAGGATATTCTAAAGTTTTGGGTTCTGTTTGTGCCTGTCTTTATCGCGCAAGGTTTTCTTCTCCAAGTTTTTATGAACTGCCGCTGTCAAATCAACACCTGTTTGGTTGGCTAAACAAACCAAAACAAAAAGCACGTCGGCCAATTCATCGGCCAGATCGGCATTTTTATCCGATTCTTTTTCGCTCTGCTCGCCGTACCTGCGGGCCATAATACGTGCTACCTCCCCCACTTCTTCCATCAAAACCGCCGTATTGGTAAGTTCGTTGAAATATCTAACGCCATTGGTTTTAATCCATTGGTCAATAGCTTGTTGCAGTTGTTCTATGGTCATATTCGATAAAGCCTGATCTATAAAAATTATTCCTTAACCTCTAACCTAAACCCTGTTCCATGCACATTTACGATAGAAATATTTGGATCCAGTTTAAGGTATTTGCGGAGTTTGGTAATAAAAACATCCATGCTGCGGCCAATAAAATAATCGTTGATCCCCCAAACGGCTTTAAGTGCGGTTTCGCGGGTAACAAGTTGGTTTTTGTGGCTGTATAAAACCCTAAGCAACTCTACCTCTTTGGTTGTGAGGCTTATACGTTTTTCGCCAATGCGGAGTTCCTGGTTGCCCGAATCGAAAGTATAGTTGCCTAATGGGAAAACTCTTGAAGTATCCAAGTTCCCATTATCGGCAGTGCTGACTGGTTTTTGGCACCGCCTCAGTATTGCCCCAATGCGCAGTTCAAGTTCTTCGCTGCTAAAGGGTTTTGTTAAATAGTCGTCGCAACCTGCTTTGTATCCGGCTACCCTATCTTCCATCTGCCCGCGGGCAGTAAGGAAAATAATTGGCACTTGGCTGTTTATCTCCCTGATTTCGGCAGCCAAAGTAAATCCATCTTTTAAAGGCATCATAACATCAAGCAACAGCAGGTCGAAAGCTTGCGAATTATAAACTTGCAGTCCATCTTCCCCATTCAGGGCCTTTACAACTTCGTAATCCTGGAGTTCGAGGTAATCGCGCAACACGTCGCCAAGGTTTATATCATCTTCTACCAACAATATTTTAGCTTTCATAAGAATTTGGGTTTCGGGTTAGGTTTTTGAGGATGTATAAAGGCAATGAAACTTCGAACCGGCTTCCTTTGCCTGGTTCGCTATGTAATGTTACTTGCCCGTTATGGGCTTCGATAAGGCGTTTTACATAATACAAACCAAGACCAAAGCCTTTCACATTGTGGAGGTTGCCAGTATGTACCCGGTAAAGCTTACGGAAAATATATTTTTGATTTTTTGCACTTATGCCAATTCCTTTGTCGTCAACGGCTACCACAATATGGTCGTTCCTGTTAAATGTACTTATGGTAATTTCGGGAGATGATGGCGAATATTTGTTCGCGTTGTCGAGCAGGTTAGTAATCACATTTTCGATGTGTATGATGTCGGCCTGTATTATAAAGTTGCTGGCATTAAGCTGTAACTTAATTGTACCATCTCTTTCTTTCATAATAAGTTGGTAGCTTTCAACAACTTTGATTATAAGACTGTGAATATCCAGCTTATCGTATTTTAAGCTGTAGGTTCCACGGTCGAGTTGGGCAAGTTGCAACACATGTTCAACCTGATTTTTCAAGCGGTTGTTTTCATCATAAATGATACCCGCATACTTCAGCGATTTAGATTCGGAAGCCAAAATCGAAGGCTTGAGCAACATTTCGCTTGCCAACGAAATGGTGGCTATAGGGGTTTTAAATTCGTGGGTGATGTTGTTAACAAAATCGCTCTTCATTTCTGAGATTTTTTTCTGCCGCAAAAACGAATAAATATTAAAAATAAAACCCAGGACAAGAACCAAAAGCAGGATGAAACACACCAAAAGCCACCAAAAAATATTTTCGAGCGCCCTATTCCTCTCATCTGGGAAATAGGCGCCTAATACCATTTGGTCATTTTTATAGATGCACGACAAGGAAACAAAGTGGTCGGTTTGCAACAACATTTTATCGTAGCCCACTTTTGAAACAAATTCGACTTTCTGCACATTAGGGCTAAAAATCCCATAAACGTAAGGCCCCCTAAGCCCAACCTCCGAAAACTCTGATCGGATCAGCTTCTTCAAGGCATTGATGTTTAACCCATTGATTTGCTGATTGTTCTCTAAGGAACAATTGCGGCTACAGAACAATCCATCGTTGCAGGTGTCCGATTTGTTTTCGTACATCTGGTTTACAGTTCCTTTTAAAGCAAGCCTGACCTGACTGTCTAATTGTTCTTCCTGAAGCAAAATAGCATTGCGTATCCAGTAAAACTGGATAAAAATAACACCCGCCAAAGCAAAGCCGGTAATGGTTACTATAATCAGGAATGTTGTTTTCTTCACACCTTCAAAATTAGGATTTAATCGTTACTTATGGATTGAGTTAACATATCATTAACAAGGATGGCATTTTCAGAAAATGCAAAATGAACTGAAACCTGCTGCAATAAGATTTGACATCTACCAATACAGCAATTTATCTACAATCGAAAAGAAAGATTTTACGAATGAAAGTGGAATCTAAAAGCTCTGATGGCAAATTACGCCAAAACACAACGTAACGCTACCAAAACACAACCTACTTTTGAATAAACGGCACCTGAAAGTAAAATTCACTTCCTTTATCCGGCTCTGACTTAACCCAAATTTTACCTCCCATAAGCTCAACGTTGCCTTTACAAATAGAAAGCCCCAGACCAGTACCTTTGTAGTTGTTCCGGTTGTGTATCTCTGCTTGCCTGAAACGCTCAAAAATGATTTCCTGGTATTTTTGTTCAATTCCAATGCCCATATCGCACACGTAAAAGGTTATTGTACCATTTTCGGGCTTTTTATACCCAAAACGTATTGTTCCGGCACTGGTAAATTTTAATGCATTATCGAGCAGGTTAACAAATATTTGTTTCAGCTTTAATTCGTCCACTTCAATTATAAATGAACCTTCAGCTATGCCTTTTTCGCAAAGCAAACTGGCTTGGGAATCAGGAAGGAGTTTGAGTTTATTGGTAAACGATAAATGCAGTTGATCGAGTAATTTGTTGAGGTCGCAGCTCGAATTGCTAGTAGTTGCATTGCCAGATTCAATTCTCGAAATATCAAGTATATCGTTGATAAGCTGCAAAAGATCTTCGGAACGGCTAAGTATAATACCTGTATAATATTGCCGTTCTTCAACCTCAAGGTCAGGATCGTTGAGCAAATCGGCAAAACCCATAATCGAGTTCATTGGGGTGCGTATTTCGTGGCTCATATTGGCCAGGAATGCCGATTTCAACTTATCGCTTTCTTCTGCTTTTTCTTTGGCGGCAATAAGTTCAGCAGTATATTTTTTCAGTTGGGCTTCACTTATTTTTTTGTCGTTTATGTCGCGCACTATGGCCAACACACTATCAGGATTAAGTGGTGTTACACGTACTTCGAAGCATTTAGTTTCGCCATTGGCAGTTAAATCGTATTCGAATGATGCCGTACTTTTAGTCTCAATACAGTTCTTATAGATTTTCAACTGCCGTTCCACCTCTTCGGGAGGAAACAACGACAATAAATTCATTTGTTTGATTTGCTGCGGGTCGAGGGCAAGATTGGTTGGGTCGGATGCGAAAAAATCCAAAAAATCACCTTCGGTATTCAAAACAAAAAGTATATCCGGAAGAACATCCATAACAGCATTTAACCTGGCTGTTTGTGCCGTCAATACTTTCACCATTTTTTCATTCTCATCCTCCAGCCAGAGCTTGCGCGTTACATTTCGGGCCGAACCAACTATACCTATAATATTCCCCTCTAAATCGAAAAAAGGTGATTTGTACACTTCAAGGTGCATGTTTTCACCTTTAACATTGCCAGTTTCATCGTATTTAAGCGGTTGCTTGGTTTTTATTACCTGCGCATCAGTGTATTCTATCAACTCTCCAAATGTGTGCCAATCAGGGTTTTCGGTATGATTGTTCCGCTCACGGAGGGCAAAAAACGTATTGGTTTTTCCAATTGGCTCGTTGGTGTCCGAAGCATTCAAAAGGCCTTCCGAAATTGCGGTATTTGTAAAAATATACCTACCCTCAACATCTTTGGCCCAAATCATATCAGGAACATTGTCGCACATCAACCTAAGCATCTGGTACATTTCCTTATGCTTTTTTTCGCTGTCGCGGATAATTTTTTCGCCTTTTTTGCGAACCGAAATATCAGAGATCAGTATCAAAGATGAAAGCCTGGTATTGAAATAAACTGGTATTGAAACAGATTCACATTCCTTTAGCTTCCCATCCTTACAAATAATGGTTACCTCGGTAGGAAGGTTTGGCATATTGTTTTCGAGCCTTTCTATCCTGTTTTGCATTCTGAGCCTGTCGTCGGGGCTCACCGTATCAAGTGCTGTAATCCCAACAAGTAAATCGGGGTTTTCGTACCCAAACAAATTGGCAGCAGCCTGATTGCTGTAAATGAATTTGCCTTTATACATTACCAAAATACCTGTGGGTGAAGCTTCTAACAGGTTACGGAATTGGGCTTCGCTCGCGGCAAGTTCGCTTTCAAGTGCTTTGTTATCAGTAATATCAGTTGCAATACATTGCAGAAAATCATCTTTTCCTTCCTGATAATAGGTAGTTTGAAACCTTATAAGAACTTTTTTTTCCTTTTTTAAAAACTTCAGGTTTGTTGCCAAGGTTGATTTGGAGGAAATTATTTTCTGCACTTGAAAGTTGAAAAGTTCAATGCTTTCCGGATCAATTACATCCCGTAAATCCATCCCTGTACAAGTAGCCTGATCGAGGTTAAGTACTTGACAAAATGCAATATTTGCAGCAATAATTTTGCCATTTGCATTAAGGTAGCAGGAGCCAACAGGAGCATTGTCGAACAAGCTGGTTATACGCGATTTGGCCTTGTTGAGGTACACTTGTATTTTGTCGGAACCGTCGGTTATGGCTGATGAAGGGTTTCCGGGCATTAACTCTTTTATAAGTTCCTCTATTTGATCAATATAGGTATTGGTCGATATCAAACTCTTATTTTCAAGTATGGATTGTGCCCTGGTGCGGAAGCTTTCTAAATCGAAATTCGCTAACATAATAGCATTGATTGGTTAGGTTTTTGAAGCGGCTTGTACAATGTTAAAAGGTGTGGGATGAAACAAAATAGTAGAATAGTGGTTTACAATGGTTCAAAAGTAATAATGATTTGGATAATTAAAGGGTTTGTACCAAATATTTAGTGCGTTAATACTTTAATAACTTTTAAATTACAGTATAACAGGCTATTGTATTAAAGATATTTTTCTATCCCAATCGCCTTCAATAACTTTCTTATCTTTGCGGTTAAACTTTTTCCATGGAAACTTCGAGGGTTACTTACACAAGCGGTTTACGCACAGAAGCATTGCATGTTAAATCGGGGCAAGTTTTTATTACCGATGCACCAACCGACAACCAAGGCAAAGGTGAAGCGTTTTCGCCAACCGATTTGCTTGCTACTTCGCTTGGGGCTTGTGCCATTACGGTTGTTGGCATAGCCGCACGTACCCATGGGTTCGATGTAGATGGAACCTTACTAAAAATAACCAAAATTATGGCTTCGGATCCACGAAGGGTAACCGAGGTAATAGTTGAGATGGATTTCCCAAAGGTGAAATATTCGGATAAGGAAAAAAGCATTATCAGGCATACCATCAACACTTGTCCTGTTGGCCAAAGCCTTCATCCCGATTTAAAACAAACCTTCATACTTAATTTTTCGGACTAAAATGCCAATAAAAATTCGTCTTGAGCCAGGGATTGAAGGCCGGAAAGAAATTGTGGTCAAAGCCGAAAATCTGGCAACAGCATTTGGCTCAGGCACAGTGGAGGTTTTTGCCACCCCTGCCATGATTGCACTTATGGAGCAAACCGCCATGGAAAGCGTTTCCGCATATTTGCCCAGCGGCCTTGTAAGCGTTGGCACCGAGGTTTCGGTAAAACATTTCAGAGCCACTTTGCCAGGCAAAACTGTTGTTTGCTTGTCGAAATTGCTTAGCGTAGATGATAAAAAACTGGTTTTTGAAGTTGTTGCCAACGATGAAAAAGGAACAATAGGCAAAGGCATACATACACGCTATATTGTAGATAAACAATTGTTTATCTACAATCTTCAGGATAAATAAACACGATTTCCCCCTATACTAAAATATTTTCTTTTGGAACTCACTGCTACTGGCGCAGAGCCACAGACATTTATTGTTAAAACCATTTCGGGCCTCGAACAGGTGCTTGCCAACGAGCTTGCTGAATTAGGGGGCACCAATATCGAAATACTTACCCGGGCCGTAAGTTTTGAAGGCGACAAACGATTGCTTTACAAAGCCAATTATTGCTTGCGCACGGCTTTGCGGATTCTTGTCCCTATTTACTCTTTTCAAATGGCCGACGAGGACGACTTGTATAACCAAATTAACGATTATCCTTGGGAAAACCACTTGTCGCTGCTCAAAACTTTGGCTGTTGATGCAGTTGTTAGTGGCTCGGAACTTACACATTCCCATTACGTTGCGTTGCGGACTAAGGATGCCATCGTTGACCGCTTCCGGACATTGAACAACGGGCGCAGGCCTAATGTTGATACCGAAAACCCGCATGTGAGGGTGAATATTCACATCAAAGGAAGTATTTGCAATGTATCAATTGATAGTTCGGGGGTATCGTTGCATAAACGCGGTTACAGGGTTTCCAATGCCGAAGCTCCCATGAGCGAAGTGCTGGCTGCTGGTTTAATCATGCTCTCGGGCTGGAAACGCGACTGCCATTTTATCGACCCTATGTGCGGCTCGGGCACCTTGTTGATTGAGGCTGCCATGTATGCCAACAATTTCCCGGCAGGCATGTACCGTAAGGAATTTGGGTTTATGAACTGGCCCGACTTTGACCAAAACCTTTGGGATGAAGTTGTTACCGAAGCACAGGATAAACAAACCGAGTTCGAATACCAGATAATAGGCAGCGACATTTCATCCAAAAACCTGGCCTCGGCAAGGGTAAACCTTAAATCGGCCCGACTGCACAAGGATGTAAAAATATCGGTTGGCGCTTTCGCAGATTTAAAACCCCCAAAAGGCGAACCTGGCATCATTTTAATTAACCCGCCTTATGGCGAACGTATCAGGTCGAACGACATTATTGGCCTATATAAAAGCATTGGCAATACACTGAAACAGGAGTTTGCCGGTTATCAGGCATGGATTATAAGCAGCGACCAAAAAGCACTTGGCTTTATAGGGCTTAGGCCAACAGCAAAATTGCCCGTTTTCAATGGTCCGCTCGAATGTAGGTTTGAGCATTTCGATTTGTATAAAGGGAGTAAAAGAGGCCGGTATTTGGATACCGAAAATCAATTGCCCGAAAATTTGGCCGAGTACTCCAACCCCGATGGAAAAGCATCGTGGCGCAGCAAAGAAGCCCCGGCAATGGAAGAAATGGAACCTCTTCCTTTCAAACCCCGCGATTTTAAACCCCGTAACGAAACCAGCGAAAGAAAGTCATCCCGTTTCGAAAGCAAAGAAGGTGGGTATCCTGAAAAAAAACCTTTCAAAAGGGATAACGAACCTGGGAAAAGCGAATTCAAATCGCGTGAGTTTAAACCCCGCACCGAAAGCGGTGATATAAGCCCTGTTCGTGGCAACAAAGCAGATGAGGGAAGAGATTTCAGGAAAACGGAAAAACCAGACCGCGACAGCAGTTTTCGCAAGGATGACAGGGCCGAACGCAGAAAAGTGGAAAAAGTGAAGTTAAAACCAATTACCCGCATCGAAGAAAGAGGTGAACAGCCAACAATCAGAAAAAGTGCATTTGAATTCGTTGCACAAAAGCCGGAAGATATTGATACAGCTTCATTGCCCGAAACCCCATCCGGCACCAAGCCACAACGCGAACCTTCAAAAGGGAATAAATTCACCGAACAACGCGATTATAAGATTCAGCGTACCAGGGAACTCCGGCCACGAAAACCAAAACCATCTGAGAACGAAAAGGAGACTCCTCAAACTAAACCTGAACCTAAACCTGCTAAACCATCTTCGCCAACACCCAAAAAATCAATAGATTATAGTGATTTAGAGGATTAAACTGATTAGCAAAACCAGGCAAATGATTATCAAATCCGTACAGGAGAATCAGAATGCCGGACGGTTAAAGATAACAAAACCGAGATTAATAAAAAACGAAACCGGTGTGCCGTCATCATACCAATTTACTGAGGTGCTTATTGGCCCAATAGGTGTGATATAGACAAAACTCGTCGAAAAAAGGGTGTGCAAATTCGGGAAATAATCACTTCTAACAACCTGCTGCATTTCGTTGCTGCTGATTTCGCGGAACGGCGCCATCACAAATCCTTCTAATCGAAAATCGAATTTTTTACCTATTGCGAATACATTTCGCATCCCGATTGCGGTAAACCCTAAAGGCCGGTACAATGGCTGGTAAATTGTTAGCATTTCATAAATTGGACTGTACGCCGGCATATAAAGCGTCGTGGAAGTATAGTTGCGGAAGTTTTCTATGTTATTTGCCTGAAATTCGACACTCAACCCTGGACGGTACAATTTGCTGACCCGAAAGTATTTATCGAAAACAAATTTGGCCGACACGTAATTATGATAATTGCTGTAATTTCCCTGCAACTCCGAAGTAGTTCCTGGAACGTGTTTTTCCAACCCACTTACAAAATGGGCCGAAGCAAACAATCGGTATCCCTCATTCGAATACTGCTTGCGGTTTAAAGTGCTGAATTCGACCTCGATATATGGGCTGTAGAACGAAAAAGTGGTTTGGTCGGCAACATCGTCTTGCGTGGCTGTATTGGTTTGAAAATAATTGGCATGATTGACGCCAAACGTAAGGCCAGCTTCAATTTTCCCCTTGTATGTTAATGGGAAACCCATATCCAAACGGATATGATGGTTGTTTTCGTAAAGGAAGAGAGGGGTATCGTCAATGAAAAAAAACGATTTTGTGCGAAAATAATTGAACTGGTTAAAGGTGTATTCAGTTTCAAAATATTTGGGTTTCCTGCTTGGTATTTCAATTCGGCCACCAACCAGCACTGAGTTATAAAACCGCCCAAACGATCCGTTTACTTTAGCCTTTGTGGCAACTTTGCGCCAGTGGCTGTATTGCAACTGCAGAAATATTTCGTTACTGCCGCCCGACGATAAACTTCCCCCAAAATTGGCAGTTAATCCCTTTTCGTACTTGGCGGTTACTTTTAATTTGTATTTATGCGAAATGGTGTCGAACCACAATGTTGGGTATGCCGACTTTAACTTTTCTTCGCCTAACACTGTAAAATAGCCTGATTTAACTTCATCAATGTTTAAATCCTTAGTGTAGTAACTATTGCCTTTTTTGGAGCTAACCTGGCCAATAATTACATTGGCAACATAGTTAGCCTGACCTTGCTGTAAGCCATCAACTTCAACATTGTTTATTTTTAATTCAGGTTTTTGAGCGTTAAATTTCATCCTTATACTGTCGTGCATTGCTTTGCTTGTATTCGTTACAACATATTTGCGTATTTCAGGAATCAAACGCACGGTTGCCACGTATCCACTATCAATAAATGCCTGTGTATTAGAGAAATCGATAAGGTTCACATATTTCAGGTTTGGCTCAACCAGCACACTTGCATCGCAATACAAATCATATTTCGTTTGCTCCATCAGCATGGTAGCAAGTTGCGAAATAACATTATCCTCATCGGGCGGTTTGTAGTTTTTAGCGGCTTTACTGCCAATTATTATATCGGGGTTAAAATCCTCCAACGCCACATCGGAGGGGAAATTATTATACATCCCACCATCAAACAGCAGCTTGCCATCAAGCCGTATGGGCTTAAAGTAAAATGGAAACGTCATCGAAGCCCGGATAGCCGAGCCTAAATCACCTTTTCTCAAAATATGGGTTTGGTTGTTTTGTACATCAGCAGCAACACAACGGTAAGGCACCATAAGCTTATCGAAATTATAGTCCGCTGCCGCTGATGCCTGGGAAAACAACTCCAAAAAAGCGAAATCCATACGAACCGGCGAAACAATGTTTGTTGGCAATTGGGTTTGCAGGGTGGAATCGTATTTGAATTTGAAACTCAACCAAGAGGGGTTGGGCTGGCCTTGCCTAAAAAAATAAGTGTACTTTTCGTCGAGTTTTCCGGAAATCCATTTGCTGAATTCATCAGAGGTAATAATCTGTTTCATGTCGTCAGGCGAATATCCCGAAGCATACAACCCTCCAATTATTGCCCCCATAGATGTACCCGCTATGTAATCAATTGGAATTCCATTGTCTTCGAGCGCTTTGAGCACACCAATATGCGTAACGCCTTTTGCCCCGCCACCACTTAGAACAACAGCAACTTTTTGCGCTTGCGCCGTAAACAGGCCAATATAAAAACACAATAAAAGGATGCTTTTTTTCATTTCGTTATTGAAAAACAAAGGAGTACAAAAGTAATGCAAAAATCCGGCACTAAGTCCGGATTTTGCTCTTTGGTGTTTACTGAAATAAAGGCTAAATATTATTTTGATGTGTTGAAGGGTTTGAAGAGTTCTAATAATTTTTTCTGAATGTATTCCTGTTTTTTTCTTGTCCTTTTGCCTTGACGCAAAAGTACCAACTTAGCGAAGCGGTCTCATGAGCTCCTTTAAAAATAAGCAATGGGCGAATAAAAAGTCAAGGCTTTATATAAATTTTACACATCTGTACACCTCGGTAAACAC
>CAJAXK010000287.1 GCA_903946925.1 uncultured Bacteroidales bacterium
CGCATTGGTTGGCGAGGCTTTGTATTTAGGTTTAGAAAAAACAATTCAGTTGTATTTGCAGCAGTTGCGATAGGAAAAGTTCAAAAGTTCAAGGGTTCAATTGGCTTCGCCGTTCAAGGGTTCAAAAGGTTGGCCACTGAGCTTGTCGAAGTGTACCGTTCAAGGCTCATTTGGCTTTGCCGTTGAAGGGTTCAATTGGCTTCGCCGTTCAAATGTTCAATTGTTCAATTGTTCAATTGTAAAAACGTTCAAATATTCAATGATTCATCATCCAACGAAACCCTGAAAACAAAACATACTACATTCGCATCAATACATTACACCACCTAATCGCAAATAACATAATTATCTAAATCAAACTCATGAAGCCGTATCAATTTCTTGTCTTTTTCAGCATTGTCCTACTAATTTACAGTCTGGCAAACTATTACATTTATGCTCGTGGTATGCAGGCTTTGCCTGTTGGTATGGCGTTCAAGAAATGGTATCCCTGGATTTTTCTGTTTGTGGCTGCATCGTATGTTATTGGCCGCATCCTTGAAAGGTTTTGGATTTCGCCATTAAGCACCTTTTTTACGTTTGTCGGTTCGTTTTGGCTGGCGTTTATGGTTTATTTTCTGATGGCTGTTCTGGTAATTGATATTATACGCTTAGTTTTGTTTTTCCTGCCTAAGCCAACTTTTTTCACCGCTAATTATGTTCAGATAAAAACTGTACTCTTCATGTCTGTGATGGGTATAGTAGGCCTTGTTGTGCTGATTGGGCATATAAACGCACTAACCCCGCGTGTAAAACGGCTTGATATTTACATTGATAAAAAAGCCGGTGAGATGAAAACATTGCATATTGCGGCTGCTTCGGATATTCACCTTGGCACTTTGGTCGGGCCGAGGCGCACGGCGAAGTTGGTAAAGATGCTCAACGAATGTAATGCCGATTTAATCCTCTTTGCTGGTGATATTGTTGACGAGGACTTGGCGCCAGTTATCCGTTACGACCTGGGACGTTCGTTATTGAAGCTGAAAGCTCCATTAGGAATTTATGCCATAACCGGCAACCACGAATACATTGGAGGGGCCGATGCCGCTGTACAATATTTAGAAAACCACGGAGTTAAAATGTTGCGCGATACAACAGTGAAAATTTCAAACAGTTTCTATCTTTCGGGAAGAAACGACAGGGATTCGAAGCGGTTCAGCGGTAATGACCGAAAAGCTTTAGGCAATTTACTACAAGGTATTGACCCAACTTATCCTGTAATTATGATGGACCACCAACCATTCAACTTGCAACAGGTTGTGGATGCAGGTGTTGATTTTCAACTTTCGGGGCATACACACCATGGGCAATTGTGGCCATTTAATTATATTACCGATGCCATTTACGAAGTAAGTTGGGGATACAAACAAAAAGAAAACTCCCATTTTTATGTGTCGAGCGGATATGGTGGTTGGGGACCATCGGTAAGGACTGGGAACAGGCCGGAGATTTTGGATATTTATTTGACCTTTAGGCAGTAATGGTTATTGGTTAATGGAAAATAGTTAATGGAAAATAGTTAATGGAAAATAGTTAATGGAAAATAGTTAATGATTAATC
>CAJAXK010000288.1 GCA_903946925.1 uncultured Bacteroidales bacterium
CTGTATGGAATTGTGCCACCTTCCATGCCTTGTATTGCGAGGAGATACCTCAGGCTTAGAAACAAATTGTATTTTTATAAAGCCTTGATTTTTTGTTGCTTTTTGATCAAGCAAAAAGCAAAAATTTAAAACCTTTTGAACGTATGTTTAGTTATGGCTACATCCAATAGCACCTCAAAATAAGAATTAGCCCAAATGCTTCACTTATCACTTTTAAAATGAATCATTTTCCGTCCGTTCAATAACTTCCTGCTGCAAATCGGCATTCATATCATTGAAATAATCGCTGTAACCGGCCATCCTTACCAAGAGGTCTTTATAATCTTCGGGACAAGCCTGTGCCGCATACAAAGTTGCAGTATCCACAATGTTGAATTGTATATGGTGGCCACCCAAAGTAAAATAGCTTCGGATTAGCTGCCCGAGTTTTTTTATATCCTCCTCTTTTCGCATCATGCTTGGCAAAAAACGTTGGTTCAAAAGCGTTCCTCCAGATTTAACATGATCAAGTTTTGTCAGCGATTTTACAACTGCTGAAGGACCGTGAGTATCAGCACCATGCGAAGGCGAAGTTCCATCGGAAATGGATTTTCCGGACAGGCGGCCATTAGGTGTTGCGCCCATTACTTTGCCAAAATAAACGTGGCATGTGGTTGATAGCATATTCAAATGGTACTTTCCGCCCTTTTTAATATTGGGTTTCCCGTCAATGGTTTCAACCAGGTCGTCGTAAACTTTTAATGCAATCGCATCAGCATAATCGTCGTCGTTACCAAAGAATGGTGTGCGGTTCATGATAGTCTGCCTTAGTAATTCCTCGCCTTCAAAATTCCTGCCCACAGCATTCAGCACCCTATCCATGCTAAAGTTCTTTTCCTCAAACACATGTTTTTTCAGGGCTGAAAGGCTATCGGTAACGGTTCCAAGTCCACAACATTGAATGTAGCTCGTGTTGTAACGAGGACCGCCATCGTAATAATCGCGGCCTTTGGTAATGCAATCTTCAATCACAACCGAAAGAAATGGTGCGGGTGCATATTTGGCAAACATACGGTCAATGTAATTGCTCACACGCATTTTTTGATCCACCACATAATGAAGTTGTTTCAGAAATGCAGCATATAATTCTTCGTATGAGTTAAAACTGCGAGGGTCGCCGGTTTCAATTCCAACCTTTTTACCTGTTACTGGGTTAATTCCATTGTTCAGGGTTACTTCAAATATTTTCGGAACGTTCAGGTAGCCGGTCAGTAGATACGCTTCTTTACCAAAAGCCCCGACTTCGATACAGCCGCTGCAACCACCTTCGCGGGCATCCTGCAACGATTTACCCTGCCGCAACATTTCCAAAATATAAATATCGGGATTAAAAACCGAAGGATATCCATGGCCCTGCCGGATTACATTTGCAGCAGCATGAAGGAACCTGTCGGGAGTTTTTGCGCTGATATGCACCGAGTTGCCTGGTTGTAAAACATGAAGTTCCTCAATTACTTCAAGCATGATGTACGAAACCTCGCTCGTACCATCGCTTCCGTCGCCTTTTACGCCACCGATGTTGATGTTCGTAAAATCGTTATAAGTTCCACTTTCGCGGGCAGTTATCCCAACTTTAGGCGGCGCAGGATGGTTATTTACTTTTATCCAGAAACAGGAAATAAGTTCCTTAGCTTGTTCACGGGTAAGCGTTCCTTCTTCAATTTCTTGATAATAAAATGGAGCCAGATGCTGGTCGAAATGGCCGGGGTTCATTGCATCCCAACCGTTCAACTCAGTAATGGTGCCAAGGTGTACAAACCAATATATTTGTATGGCTTCCCAAAGGTTGCGCGGTGCGTTGGCAGGAACCCAACGGCAAACTTCCGCAATTTTATAAAGCTCCTGAATACGCATTGGGTCATTTTCGGTAGCAGCAATTTTTTCGGCCAATTCGGCATGTCGTTCGGCAAAAACAATAACTGCATCGCACGAAATCAGCATGGCTTTCCATTCTTCGGCCTTATCGGTAGCTTCGGGATCGTTCAAATAATCTAAGGATTCTAAATTGGAACTGATTTCTTTTTTAAAATCCAACATACCTTTTTTGTAGATTTTCCCATCCAAGGTTGTATGCCCCGGTGCGCGCTGCTCCATAAATTCAGTGAAAAGTCCTGCTTCGTAAGCTGCGCGCCATTCGTCAGGAACATGGCTGAATATTCGTTCCCGTTGCGTTTTTCCGGACCAATATGGAATCACTTCCTTTTCATACAGGTCAATATCTTCCTGGCTTATCGTATATCGCTGCATATCGCGGGTGTTGAGCACATGGAAATCCTCGACGCTATGGCAGGTTAATTCAGGAAAAGTGGGAACACATTTTGGTTTTGGGCCACGCTCACCAACTATCAATTCGCCTTCGCCCAAATAAATGGTTTTCTTTTGACAATGATCTAAAAAATTCATAGCACGCAGAACCGGTATAGAATACTTCCCATAGTTTTCCTTATAAAATGCGGTTTCGTGCATTGCCCGCTCAATGGAAAGCGAAGGTTCGGTCTCAAAACTCAGCTTGCGGAGTTTCTGGACCCGTTCATTCATTCCAGGCCCGATTTTGTTGTTTTTAGGTTCATAGAAATTGCCTTCTGCCGTTGCCGGCCTTTCGGGAAGGGCAGAATGAGGTGTTATTTTTTCAAACATGGTAATGATTTTGATTGTTTTGGGCAAATAAAAATAGGATAAAACAAATCTTCCGAAAAGGGATTGCGGAAGAGCTATTGCCAGAAAAGCAATAAAAGGGAGGGAAATGGCTTAATTGTAAAACATCAGGCACTCGAACAGTCGCCGGTATGTTTTGAGAAGGGTTGGAATATGGATTCCGGTTTCCATTAGTTCGATTGTATTAAACCAATATTTAGCAAAACTGAATCTAGTTTGCTGGCACAAAATTACAATAAAAATAATTTGAAAATGCGAAAATGTGGGAATTTGAAAATGATCCCTTCGAGTGGTTTTTACCGAGTTTCGAAGCGGTTCATTTTTAATGTGTTAATGTGATAAATCAACTATATTCTATTGTGCCCTATTGTGCCTATTGTGGTTCAAATAAATTTGAAAATTTGAAAATGTGGGAATTTGAAAATGAACCCTTCGAGTGTTTTTTACCAACCCTCGAAGCGGTTCATTTTGATGTGATAATGCGATAAATCAAAATACTTCTATTGTGCCCTATTGTGCCTATTGTGGTTCAAATAAATGTGAAAATGTGGGAATTTGAAAATGAATCCTTCGAGTGGTTTTCACCAACCCTCGAAGTGGTTCATTAGGTTTTGCCTACGATAACAAAATATCAGCAGGAATACCTAATTCGGTGTGAAACATCCGGGCAATTTCCAACGTAAGTGGTTTACGTTTGTTTAATATTGCAGATACATAGCCTTTCGAGCCAATCTTACCAACAAAATCCTGATTCTTAAGCCCCAAATCGAGCATTTTGCTTCTAATGGCCTCGATAGGATCCGGTTTTGGTATAGGATAAAACCGGTCTTCATACTGTTTTATCAGCAGCAATACTACCTGAAGGTTTTCGCCATCAGGGGACTCGGGCAATACTTTCTTTTCAAACATTTCGTCTGCCCAGTTGAGGTATTGTTGGTATTCCTTTTCTGAAGAGATTATTTTTAGGTTCATTGATTTTTATTTTTTAAAATTTGTACCCGTAACATCAGTATTATCATATTCGGCATGTGTGCCAAACCACTTGATTTGTATAGCTTTGTATTGAAAAGAAACCCTTACTACCAATCTGTATTTGTTTCCCATTATGTTGAATATAACCCTGTCGTCAGCTATAATGCTAGCATTACCGTACACGTTTTTCAGTTCGTTAAAGTTGTTGAAGTTATGTTGAGCCATTTCGTGATACCACTCTTGCAAGGCAAGTGCAGCTATGGGATAGCTTCTACAATATTCCAACAAGGTTTTACGCGCAATTATATTAAACATGCCACAAAAGTACAATTTGTTTGCTAATAGAAAACATTAATTTGTTAATGCGATAATTTGTTAATGCGATAATTTGAAAATGTGGGAATTTGAAAATGATCCCTTCGAGTGGTTTTTACCAACCCTCGAAGTGCTTCATTTTAATGTGTTAATGTGATAAATCAACTATATTCTATTGTGCCCTATTGTGCCTATTGTGGTTCAAATAAATTTGAAAATTTGAAAATGCGGGAATTTGAAAATGAATCCTTCGAGTGGTTTTTACCAAGCTTCGAAGCGGTTCATTTTTAATGTGTTAATGCGATAAATCAAAATACTTCTATTGTGCCCTATTGTGCCTATTGTGGTTCAAATAAATTTGAAATTGAAAAATGGGAAAACTGGAAATGAAATAATTCATCTTCCATGTTTTAGCAAAAGCCTAAAACTTTTTGAACTTTGACCTTCCGCCTTTAACCTTTGACTTTTGACCTTTAACCTTTGACTTTTAAACTATTTGACCCATTCCCCCTACCATTTCGCCCACTCGGCTTCAACATCTTCAATACTTTTGGGTTTTGGCTTTCCGAGCAGTTCGCAACCTGTTTGGGTAACCAAGAAATCTTCTTCATTCCTAAGTCCACCAAAGGTTTTGTATTCCTCCACTTTGACAAAATTTATAAAATCGGCATTGTGCTTTTTTGCTTTCCATTGGTCAATCAGTTCAGGGATGAAGTAGATGCCTGGCTCAATGGTAAAAACAAATCCGGGTTCCAGCTTACGGCCCAAACGAAGCGATTTTAACCCAAATTGTGTACTTTTTGCTTCGCCATCGTAACCAACATAAACTTCTCCCAAATCTTCCATATCGTGTACATCCAGACCCATCATGTGCCCCAATCCGCAAGGGAAAAACAAGGCATGGGCACCATTTGCAAGCGCATCCTCAACATTGCCTTTCATCAATCCAAGATTTTTGAGGCCATTAACTATTACCCTTGCCGATTCGAAATACACATCTTTAAACGGAATTCCGGGTTTCAACATGGAAATAGCTTTGTTATGGCTATCCAGACAAATGGTATAAATATCATTTTGCCTTGCCGTAAACTTTCCATTAACAGGAACCGTGCTCGATAAGTCGCCTGCGTATCCCATCGCTGTTTCGGCACCGGCATCCAAAAGGAACATATCGCCATTTTTTAAAACATTTCCATGATAATGGTTATGAAGTGTTTGGCCATTGATGGTGGCAATTATTGGGAATGAAATCTGGCCACCCTCAGCCAAAGCCAATTCATACACCGCAGCGGCAATTTTAGCTTCAGAAACCCCTGGTTTTGCCATGCGCATTGCGAGGGTATGCATATCCACGCTTATATCGCAAGCTTTACGTATTTCAAGGATTTCTTCAGCAGACTTATAATTCCGCTGGTTTACAACTGACAAAATCAACTCAAGTGAAGCCCGAGTTTTTGCTTCAACCGGAGGTATGCCCAACCATTCAAAAAGCTTGATTTTATTCTCGGCCCGGTATGGAGGCAGGAAATGGATTTTACGACCCATATTTTGTGCTTCTTCCAACAAAACAACCAACGAAGCCAAATCCCCGGTTTTATTTATCCCAACCCTGACTGATTGAACATTGATTGTGGGTTGCGGCCCCATCCAAACAAAATCCTCTACGGTCAAATCGTTGCCAAAGACTGTTTCTTCGCCTGAATCACAATCAAGAATAGCAGCTAAAAAAGGAAGTTTCAATCCGAAAAAATATAGAAAAGTACTGTCCTGCCTGAAATGATAGCCATTATCGGCGTAATTCATTGGGCTTTCGTCGTTTCCCAAAAGCAGGATCAAGCCTGAACTTATTGATTTCCTGAGTTTTTCGCGTCGATGAATGTAGGTTTCTTTTGAAAACATAAAGCTGATTATTAATTGATTAAGTTGTGGGAATGGCTGATTGAAAATCGCTGCAAGTTAAATAATTCATTGTGAGGAATAGAATCTGCGTATAATAAAAAAACATAAGTTTCAGTAGTATAAATTAAAAAGGCTTCATTGTATTAGTGAAGCCTTTTTAATTCAAACAGTTACAAACTAATTTAGAGTGTGAAACAAGCTGCAAC
Organism: uncultured Bacteroidales bacterium; assembly: GCA_903946925.1. GTDB lineage: Bacteria > Bacteroidota > Bacteroidia > Bacteroidales > UBA4417 > UBA4417. The sequence continues at coordinate 6,087 of CAJAXK010000288.1, forward strand.
CCAATTGTTCTCAACCCGGTTCGACATGATTGTTAAACCCACTTCGTTAGCTTTGGCTTCAATTATGGGTAAATCTTCGGAATAAAAACCGCTTACAAAAAGTTTTCCACCCTCATTCAGGCTTTGGCTGTATGCAGGAATGTCGTTCAGCAATATATTCCGGTTGATATTGGCAAAAACAACATCATACTTTTTGCCTTTCAGCAACGCACTGTCTCCAAGCATAACCTCAATTTCGGGAAAGTTATTGCTTTGTACATTTTCCAACGCATTGTTATAAGCCCATTCGTCGTTATCAATTGCCGAAACGGGTCCTGCACCTTTCATACTTGCAAGAATTGCCAACACGGCTGTACCTGAACCCATATCGAGCAAGGATTTTCCTTTGAGCTGCAAGCCTAATGTGTACTGAATCATCTGCTTTGTGGTTTCGTGATGGGCAGTGCCAAAGGACATTTTAGGCATGATCACGATATCGAACTCTACACCAGCTACTTTTTCGTGAAAAGGCGCCCTCACCATGCAAATCCCATCAATTAGCACTGGTTCATACTGGCTTTCCCAAATAGCATTCCAGTTTTGGTCGGCGATTTTTTTCACCTCAAAAGAAGCCAGAAACGCTGAAAAATCGGAAGATTTTAAACGTGTTTCAAGTTCGTGAGTAAACAAAAACGATTGGATAAAAGCAGATAAGGTGCCGTCCTCATTTTCGGTAAAACTATCGAAACCCACATCGCCAAGTGCATCCATAAGCAGTTCGGATGTATGGACACCGGAGGTTGTGTGGCATGTTAATTCAATATATTCCATTTAGCGGAACGAGTTCACGATGGTTACAAAATCGGCAGCAACCAGCGAAGCTCCTCCAATCAATCCTCCATCCACATCGGGATTTGCAAAAAGCTCAACAGCGTTTTTAGCATTACAGCTTCCACCATAAAGTATTGATATTTCGGAACTTACGTCGGAACCGTATTTTTCGGTGAGCAAGCTGCGTATAAATGCATGCATTTCCTGAGCTTGGGCCGATGTTGCGGTAACGCCTGTACCAATAGCCCAAACGGGTTCGTAAGCAATAATAACCTCGC
>CAJAXK010000289.1 GCA_903946925.1 uncultured Bacteroidales bacterium
CCAATTTTTTCCCTTTATACAAAATCGGGAAATACATTTCAGATTCAACTTTAAGCCCACACATTTTAAGTTCCTCCATCAGGCACATTTGATAAACTGATTCTAAAAGACCTGGCCCCAGATGCTTGTGTACTTCTATAGCACAGCCTATTATTTTGAAGGATATTTCACCTATCAATTTCTGAGTAATCTTCATATATCTCATTTTAGATTTATGTATCTTTCTCCGTGATCCTCTGTGTCCTCAGTGCCTCCGTGGTTATTTCTTATCTCGTACCACTTTTAAAAAATCATCAAACAAATACTCGCTATCAGTCGGGCCGCTGGAGGCTTCGGGATGGAATTGGACAGAGAAAACCGGACGCGCTTTGTGCCTTATCCCTTCGTTGGTACCATCGTTGAGGTTTACGAAAAAAGGCTCCCATTTGTCGGAAAGTGAGCTGTTTTCAATGGCAAACCCATGATTCTGGGATGTAATAAGTGCCTTGTTTGTACCGCATTGCAACACAGGTTGGTTGTGGCTGCGGTGCCCGTATTTAAGTTTAAACGTATCAGCTCCTGATGCAAGAGCCAGTAACTGGTTACCCAAACAAATGCCAAAAATTGGAATATCTGTTTTAAGTGATTCGGAAAGATGGTTGATAGTTGCGCCACACATTTTGGGGTTGCCCGGACCATTTGAGATGAACAAACCATCGTACTTTTCTTTGCTATAGTCATAATTCCAGGGAACACGGATTACGGTTACATCTCGCTTTACGAAATGCCGTACAATGTTGTATTTAACGCCGCAATCAACAAGCAGGATGCGAGTGCTTCCGGTTCCATAAGTAATCACTTTATCCGTACTGACTTTTGCAACCAGGTTTTCGTTATTGGGGTCATGAAATCCGGGGTCCTGGTTATCAAAGATAATTTTCCCCATCATGGCCCCTTTTTCACGGATGATCTTTGTCAATTCGCGGGTATCAATTCCTGATAATCCTGGGATTTTATACTCTTTCAGCCAATTGCCAAGGCTTTGTTTTGCGCTCCAATGGCTGTATTGTTCCGAATAATCGGAAACAATTATTGCTGTTACCTGAATCCTATCCGACTCGAAAAAATCGGGTAACCCCTCCCCTATCAATGATTCCGGAACCCCGTAATTTCCAATCAATGGATAAGTGGCGACCAATATTTGTCCGGCATACGATGGGTCGGTGAGGCTTTCCGGGTAACCGGTCATGGAGGTGTTGAAAACTACTTCACCTGCCACCGAGCCTTCAAAACCGAATGATTTGCCGATAAATACAGTACCATCTTCAAGGATCAGTTTTGCTGTGGTTTCTTTTGCCATTCTAATGTTTTTCAGTGTTATAAACGATTTTTTTATCTTTTTTCAGATTTTACACTGCAAAATTTTTCAGTTAACAGTTGAAAACCCTGTACTATTCAATTGTGCCAAATCCCCAAAAACAGTGCAGCTTCTGCACAACACAAGGGATTGCCGATAAAATCAACAATCCCTTTAAATGTTTTGAAATCCTAAAACTTGAGTCCACTCCGAAAACCAAAAAAAAGAAAACCACAGAGGCACAGAGGACACAGAGATACACAGAGTATTGTTATTCAGCACTATAAACTTTGTGAACTTAGCGAAACGGTATCACGAACACCTTTGAAATAAGCAATTGTGAGTAAACTTAGAGATTTAGTGCCTTTGTGGCTAAAAAAGACTTTTCAGAGTGGATTTAAACTTACAATTAATTAGTGTGAAATGTGGATTTGTTTGGGGCTTGTTTTTGCCTAATTGTTTCCAATTATCTGCATTAGTTCATCCAATTTGGGCGACAGGATTATTTCGGTTCGGCGGTTCTTTGCTTTGTTTGCCGGCGATGTATTTGGTTCAACCGGTAAAAATTCGCCACGGCCAGAAGCCACTAACCGTTTTGGTTCAATTTTTCCATTGGCAAGAAGTATTTTAACTATGGAAGTTGCCCGCATGGCACTTAAATCCCAGTTATCCTTCACCTGGTTTTGACCTGTTAGCGGCACATTATCGGTATGGCCTTCAATCAGCACGTTGATATCCGGGTTATTTTCCAATACTTTAGCCAAATCTTTTAAGGCTTTAACACCCTCGTTGCTAACATCCCATTTACCGGAAGCAAAAAGCAGTTTTTCTTCAAGTGAAACATATACTTTACCATCCTTCATGTGAACTGTCAAACCTTTGCCCTCGAAACCCATTAGCGCATCAGAAACTGCTTTGCGCAAAGCATCAGTTATTGAATCTTTTTTGTGAATGGCAGCAAGCAGTTCCGCGAGGTTTTTACCTTTAATATCCAGTTCTGCTTGCATTGTTTTTACACGTTGCTCGCGTGCCAAAAGGCTGTCTTGCGAAGCTTTTAAAGCGGTCATAACCTTTTCGGCATCCTCGAAATTGGCTGCAAACTGCGACTTTAATAATTCATGCGAGCGGTCGAGTTCGTTGTAATCGGCAGTTAAAACGCGCAACATCGAGCCTAAGCGGGCGGTATCGGCTTTTAGTTGCGTTACATCCTTTTTGAAGCGCGAGTTTTCGGATGACAATTCGTTTACTTTGGTCGAAAGCTCATCCACTTTGGCATTAAGGGTGGAGCTTTCTTCATTGCACTTTGCCGTTAGGGCATTGTATTTTTTTGTTGAAACACAGGATGCAAAAACGCCAACAAGCATTACTGCGAGCAACAATTTTATTGATTTATCTAACAATGATAGTTTCATATAGAGCAAGTTACAGTATTATTTTTATGATAAATTACTTAAAAATCAATTTCGAGAAGCGATGGGCAATGATCGGAATGTACTGCCATTGGAAGGATTGCGGCACGTTGCATATTTTTTTCCAATTCATCGCTTACCATGTTATAATCAATGCGCCAGCCCAGGTTACGGCTTCGGGCACCGGCCCTATAGCTCCACCATGTGTAATTATGGGGTTCTTTTACAAAATACCTGAACGAATCAATAAATCCGCTGCTTAAAAAACCCGACATCCAATCGCGCTCTTCGGGCAAAAAACCGCTGTTGGTAGCATTACGTACCGGGTCGTGGATATCAATGGCCCGGTGGCAGATATTGTAGTCGCCTGAAACGATAAGGTGTGGCCGCGTTTTTTTTAATTCCAACACATAATCCTGAAAATCGGAAAGCCACTGCATTTTAAAAGCCTGACGGTGTTCCCCGGTTGTACCGGAAGGATGATAGACCGAAATTACGCTTTTATCACCAAAATCGGCCCTGATCATCCGGCCTTCAAAGTCGTATTTTTCTATGCCCATTCCATACACGACCTTATCAGGTTCGGTCTTTGAAAGGATTGCAACCCCGCTATACCCTTTTTTTTCGGCTGGGAACCAGTAGGTGCGATAGCCCAATAATTCAAATTCAATAAGTGGGATTTGGTCTAGTTGGGCTTTAATTTCCTGAAGACAAACTACGTCAGGGTCAGCAGATTGCAGCCATTCCAGAAAGCCTTTGCTTATTGCCGCTCGTATCCCGTTAACATTATAAGTGATGATTTTCATCGGTATATTTTTCAAGTGTAAAATTAGTTTATAATTTAAACATTAAAACCCAACCCATGAAGAAGTTATACAGAATTAATCAACAATGGTAAAAGAAACGGTTAGTTTCCATCGTAGGATTAAACATTAACCATTCCAGCTTTGCTAGGAAAAATGGTAGTAAGAAAGTCCAATCTACTGAATATCAATATAATTAAAAATTGAATCAACATATTTAATTCATTTGGTTAGCGGCAAACCCAGGTGGCTGATATTTATTGCGGATTGCGGGTTGCGGATTGCGGGTTACGGATTGCGGGTTGCGGATTGCGGGTTGCGGATTGCGGATTGCGGATTGCGGATTGCGGATTTCGGATTGCGGATTGCGGGTTGCGGATTGCGGATTGCGGATTGCGGATTGCGGATTGCGGATTGCGGATTGCGGATTGCGGATTGCGGATTGCGGGTTTTATGTGAAAGTAATTCTATTTTTGTAAAGCCACCAAAGCACATTTTTTTTGATCAAAGTAAAATCCATGCCTGTTTAATTCTTGGTGTGGATTTGATACCAAAATAGTTAAACTATCAATGCAATCCATTTTGGACCATAAACAATTGGAGGCAATAAACACTTTAGTTCGAACGTGGCCGTTACTTTAAAACCCAAAATATTTTTACTTTTCTTCAAACCACAAAATAAAATTTTTATATTTTTGCCAATATAGAAAAAGGCAATAATTTACCAATAAATAACTGATTATGAAATCTGTAAAGTCGTTCAGGGCCAATAACATTTCTGATTTGGAAGAAACTGAAATCAGGGAAAAAGAGTTCATTCACCAGTACACTGAATTTGATGAAAATGGACTGCCAAAGGAAGTAACCACTTACTATCCCGACGGGAGTGTTGAACATAAATATGAGTATCAGTACAACTCCGAAGGAAAAATAATAGACGAATTGCTTATAGAATCTGATGGCGAGGTTACCGAGCACCGCAGTATGGTTTACGATTCGGAAGGCCGGTTGTCGAAAGAATTTATCCATTACCTCGATGATTCGGCTGATGCACTGATGTTTACGTATGATGCCGAAGGGCGTTTGTTAAGCAGAAGGAGTGTTGACAATGAAGGCGAAACCGGGAATTACCTTGTAAATGTGTATTCTGGAAATCAATTGGTTTCGGAGAGCGAATATGATATTGCCGGCGAAATAATAACCCAGCGCAAGATTGTTTATAATGAGGAAGGCAAAATAACAGAAGAAATTTTCCGTACCCCAGAACAAAATTATCATATCCTTTATAGTTATGATGAAAATGGCACGGCCTCTGTAAGCCGTAAGTATAACGAAGATAAGCACTTAACCGAGCGCAACACTTTTACTTACAACAGCGAGGGCCGTTTGTCGGAATCAATGGAAGAAACTTCTTCGGGTATCGAAATCACTTACATAAAATACGATGAAGCAGGCAATATTGTTTTGCAAGAGGAAAAAACGGAGGACGGAAACCTGCTTAGCTGCATTGAGCGGACTTACGATAGCGCGAACCGCCTCCTGACAACTTCCGTGCTTACGCAAAGGCCAGGTGCAAATGCACCACAACACTACAGGATCAGGTATGAATTTGCGGATTAAAATACAAAACTTCTCTTTAAGTTTTTGGTTAATAACACAACATTTTTTATTCCGCTCCTTGGTTTGTTGTATGCCAAACCATAGTATATTTGCTGACTGACCGAACGATAATTAAAACCCTATTATATGGAAACCTCAAAAGCATTAGAAATCCTGAAGACAGCCATACTCCTCGAAAAACGGGGCAAAGCTTTTTATGAAAAAATGGCTGAACAAACCAACAGTCCGGAGGCAAAGAAGATTTTTACAACTATGGCCGAAGAAGAAAAGGCCCATGTTGAATTTCTGTCTATCCAATTTGCCCATTACATTAAGGAAGGCAAGTTTGCCAAGCCAGAAAATACTTATACCGAAACAGAGGATATTTCGCACGAAATAATGAACCCTCAGTTGGTAAAAGAGATTTCGGCAGCAAGTTTTGAAGCAGCAGCCATATCGGCAGCCATGGATTTTGAAACAAGAGCTATTGAACTTTATTCGAAACGTTCGGAGGAAGCTGATGATGTTAACGAAAAAGCAATGTACAAATGGCTTGCTGAATGGGAAAGCGGACATCACAAAATACTTTACGATCTAAATGAAGCATTGAAAGAGAGTATTTGGTTTGATAACCAGTTTTGGCCATTCTAAAAAAAACAATTTATTCTTTGTTTCAATACAGCAGGTTGAAAGACTTGCTGTATTTTTTTTTGATAGATTCTGCAAAATATCGGGTGTAGAAATGGGTGCAAATAAAAAACCGCCTGTAAACAAATGTTTAACAAGCGGTTAAATTTTTGGGTCGTGCCCAGAACAGGACTCGAACCTGCACAGCCGTGAAGCCACTGGTCCCTGAAACCAGCGTGTCTACCAATTTCACCATCTGGGCAGATGGAAGTATTAAAGTGTGATGAGTGCCCAGGACAAGACTCGAACTTGCACATCCTTAAGGACACCAGCCCCTCAAGCTGGCGTGTCTACCAATTTCACCACCTGGGCAATGCGGCTGCAAAGATACTACTTTTCTTAAATGTGAAACATTAGGGAAAGAAATAATTCAAAATTCTCATTAATCGTGCCCAATGTAAGCTTTAATATTTTGGAACTCATAAAAATGCAACATAAATAATTGAAATACAATAATATATATGTCGGCTTGAATGGTTCAGATGCAAATCTTAGCCTTTATGTTAAAAAAACTTTTTAGTAAATACAGAATTGTTAACTTTGACGTTGCACATAAAAATTGATTGTTATGTTTACAAAAGAAGATCTAAAGCAATTGCAGTCGCGTGGAAGCGACCCTAAAGTAGTTGAAGCACAAATAGATAACTTTAAAAAAGGATTTCCATTTATCGATTTAGACAGGCCGGCCATAGTCGGCGATGGCCTAAAAGCTTTCAACCAGCGCGATGCAAAAAAGCTATCGTATTATTACGACTCAAATTCAAAGCGGTACGAAGTATTAAAATTTGTGCCTGCCTCAGGTGCCGCAAGCCGCATGTTCAAGCATCTGTTTGAGTATATGGAAACCTTTAATGGAACTGACGAAGAAATAAGTCAGCTTCAATCATCTCCCAAACTTAAGTTGGTCAAAGATTTTTTTGAAAGGATTACAGATTTTGCTTTTTATATTGACCTATCGAAAGTACTAGCCAAAGATGATTATGATATAACCGAGTGCCTGGCAAAGCACGAATACAAAACAATTATAAGTTACTTGCTCAATCCGGTTGGTTTAAATTATGCCAACCTCCCTAAAGGCTTGCTTAAGTTTCATTCATACGAGGATGGTGCGCGCATGTCCATCGAAGAGCACATGGTAGAAGCTGCCAACTATTGTAAAGACAAGGAAAAACGGTCGGCAATACATTTTACGGTTTCGCCCGAACACGCCGATATGTTTCTGGAAGAAATAAACCGGGTAAAAGAAAAATACGAAGATCTTTTCGACATTACCTACGAGCTTACCTTTTCGCTGCAAAAATCGTCAACTGATACCATTGCTGTTGATATGAACAATAAACCAATGCGCGAATCGGATGGCAGGCTGATGTTCAGGCCTGGAGGACATGGAGCATTGATTGAAAATCTTAACGACCGCGAAAGCGAAATCGTTTTTATTAAGAATATTGATAACGTAGTACCCGACAGCATGAAAGCGGATACTTACCTGTATAAAAAAGTGTTAGGCGGTTATCTTTTTGAACTGCAGGATGCTGTTTTCGAGCATCTAGAAGCACTGGATGATAAACCTGATGATGAAGACATTAGGACAATACTTCGTTTTATAAAATCAAAACTTGGCTTTGTGGTTGACCCTGAATTTGGGAATATGCCACGTGAGGATAAAATTGATTACCTGCATAAAAAGTTGAACCGTCCGATTAAAGTTTGTGGGATGGTAAAAAATGAAGGTGAGCCTGGCGGTGGTCCGTTCTGGGTGAAAGAACCTAGCGGTGAAATTTCCTTGCAAATTGTAGAATCCTCACAAATTGATATGGGAAATACCAAACAAAAAGAGATTTTAGGGAAATCAACCCATTTCAACCCTGTTGACCTGGTATGTGGTGTCCGCGATTATAAAGGCAAGGTTTTCGACCTTAGGAAATTTGTTGATCCGGCAACCGGGTTTATTTCAACAAAATCAAAGGATGGAAAGGATTTAAAAGCCCAGGAATTGCCAGGCTTGTGGAATGGGGCTATGGCCAATTGGATTACCGTGTTCGTCGAAATCCCTATCAGTACCTTTAACCCGGTTAAAACGGTTAATGATTTATTGAGGAAGGAGCATCAATAGAATTTGATTGTTAGCAACAATTACACAATTAAAAAAGCAGGCGTTGATAAATTTCAGAGCTTGCTTTTTGATTTTCAGGCTTTTGGCAGTTTCTTGTTTTTTGGCTTCTTTTCACTTTTCGTTTTTACAAACTTTTTATATTCGTCGTAACCACAGTTGTCGGAAGGCTTATCATGGCAATTCCCTTTGAACAACGAAACTTTAATCCCCATATAAAAATCAATTCCTGTAAAATCAGTGTAATGGAAATAAGCACTTAGCTTTTCGGTACCTATATAAAAACCACCAAACCTGGCACTTAAGCCAATTCGGGGTTTGGTCCAATCGTAAAGTGAAAGAGGTAAGCTGGCTTCGAAAAAGTTGGTTTGATAACGTGGTGTAATTGCAAACAATACCGGACGGATCAGCCCTGTTTTAGACAATTGGATTGGATATACAAGGGTTCCGTTCACAAACCAGTTATTACGATAATTTACATCGGCCTGTATGCTTATGGCGGTTGGAAGTGCAATCTTTATTTCGTTTCCCTGAATGATCTCTGTTGGGTTACCATAAAATTGATTGCTCAAAAGTTCGGTCAGGTTGTGCATATTGCTGTATTCGACCCTTGAAATGCCAGGCCAATATGTGGAAACATCATCAAAAACCAACACTTCGGCATTTTCCTTAAAGCGGACACGGCCTATATCAAGCAATGAAACACCAATTTTATAATGATAAGGCACATAGTTTTGGGCGCACAGTTTATTGAAATAGGTATTTTGCGAACTGCGTTTCTTCTTTTCGTAAATAATCCCCAAATCAAAACCAATCCCTTTTCCCCTGAAAAGCGGGCTCCGGTCAAGTTCATTTGTAACGTAATCAATTGGTAACGAATATCCTGCTTCCCCGGTAAGGCTATGAACTATAAGCGTATCGTGTTCGAGCATAACATAATCAGCAGTTTCGGTATTTACATATGCGCCGCCATATCCTTGTAAATTTTTTACTGTTAATCCAGCAGCCCAATAATCTAAGCCTTGCTGTTTGAAAACATAAGAGTAGTTGAACCCAATTTCGGCCCAGGCTAATTGGGCATTATAAATATTGCGGTTGTCGATATAGTTGATATCAAACTGTGGAATATATTCAAATTGCTCAAAACCGAATTTTGCCAATTCGTAAGGAATATTTTTTGCCGACATAACCGCTCGTGCCCCGGTAACCAACCCAAAAGAATGTTTGCCAAAAGTAAGCGCAAAAGATGGGCCTAATACACGGACGTTGGCGTAAGCTTTTTTGTCTTTTTTGTTATAATAATCGTAGGCAATCATGTTGTTATCAGTACCATGCGTGGGAAATTCGGGGTTTTTACTAAAAAAACGACTGAATAAATATTCTTCCTTGGCAAGATAAACGTAATTGTTCTCGACAAAAACATCAACTGCTAAAATATTAATATCCAAATAGTAAGGCGAAGTTACGGTAACTGCCGGATTTATCATTGTACCAGTGATGCCAGCATAACTACTATTTACAATCCCCAGCATTTCTTGTGCCCGTAAGGCCTTAACACAAATCAACAATGATATTAAAATCAGTGATTTGCGAAAGTTGCGCCAACTCTTTTTGAACAGATGTTTGTTTGTTGGATTCAATTTTACAACATATAAGTGTTCGTATCAGTTTAAACGGATAAACGTATTTCTTATTTCGCTGGTTGGGCGCATGATTAAAAATATATTGAGAACACGACATATTTGTTGTACAATTTAAAAATATTAGGATATTTTTGCAGCCCAATCAAATATAGGAGCCAAGTTATGAATTCATCCTTAAAATCAACATTTTGGTGGTTGTTCGCCATAGTTTTCACAGTGGTAATAGCAAGTTATCAGCGCAAAACCGGTCCAACTTATCCTGTGCCCGGAAAAGTTTCGCTCAACAATAAAGATATAAGCTACAAACTGATTCGGACTGCCGAAAACGATAAAGATGCGCCAATTATTGTAACTGTTCCTGATACATCAGTCTCAGGTTCAATAGCTTATAAAAGGTACAAAAGTTTTGATACGCTGAGCAGTGCAGAAATGTTCAGGTCGATAGATACGGCTTATGATATGAGTTTCAGCAATATTTGGAATTCAATTTCGGGCAAGCCCAAGACCTACAAATTAGACCCCAACCTGAAGTTTATGATGCCAAAACAACCTGCTGCGGGCAAGATTGAATACACCATAAGCCTTTCGCATGAAAATGAAACCGTTAAACTTTCTGAAAAACCTATTGTGATGCGGTTCAAAGGGCCTGTTCCAATGATTATACTTTTGCCGCATATATTATTAATGTTTTTGGCCATGCTTTTTAGTACCCGTGCGGGTATAGAAGCATTGAGAAATGGGAACAAGACCTATTTATATGCCTTGTTGACATTAATTTTTTTCATCCCTGGCGGTTTGATACTTGGGCCAATGGTTCAAAATTTTGCTTTTGGTGCATATTGGACAGGCTGGCCATTTAAAGGATTTTTCCATTTTGGCGATATGACCGACAACAAAACAGCGTTGGCGGTTTTAGGATGGGCCGTGGCTGTAATCAAGCTTCGTAAAAACCCTAAAGCTAAGGCTTGGGCTATAGCAGCAGCGTTGATTTTATTAGCTGTTTACCTTATTCCGCATAGCATGTTTGGTTCCGAAATAGATTATACCCAGCAAAAATAGCATGAGCGTAACCATTGTCATAATCTTAGTTACGGTTGTTGTATCTGTATTTGCGTTCAGTAACAGGGATTTATTCCGCAGGCTTGTATTTAATGCTTACGATATAAAGCATTTTAAAAACACTTACCGGTTTTTATCCTACGCACTTATCCATGCCGATTGGATCCATCTGCTTGTGAATATGATGGTATTGTATTCTTTTGGACGGATAGTGGAGCAATATTATGGGTATTATTTTGGCTTAAAGGGAATACTGTATTATTTGTTGCTTTATATCGGGGGAACAGCATTGTCAACCTTGCCATCGTACGGTAAATATAAGGACGATTATAGTTATACGGCTGTTGGGGCTTCGGGTGCGGTTTCGGCTGTGGTGTTTGCCAGCATTGTATTTGATCCGCTAAATAAAATCTATATTTTTTTAATCCCTTTTGGAATCCCGGCCATTATTTTTGGGATCCTGTATTTGGGTTATTCCTGGTACATGGGCAAAAAGAATATTGATAATATTGGACATGATGCCCATTTCTGGGGAGCTGTTTTTGGATTTGTGTTCACAATACTTTTAAAACCTGTACTGCTTGTTCAGCTTTTTACGATTTTGACCGGAAAGGTTTGACGATACTGGATTTTCCTGATTTTGTTTTCAGTGTCAATTCATATTTGGATCGCTCGGGAAATGCACCCATGGTGCAAAATCTTCGCCTTGCGAAAGCATGATTTTCTTCCAAAGACTGGCTGGCCTACTTTCGAAAACATGGCTTTTTTGCCCATTCAACACTATCCACGAGTTTTCCTCCATTTCCTGGTCAAGCTGCCTGGGTTGCCAGCCCGAATAACCAGCATAAAAGCGTATATCGTTGTTGGTCAATGCCCCCGATAAAATCAAATTCTTTATATCTTCAACTTTTCCACCCCAATATACCCCATCAACAATTTTGAGGCTGCCGCTTATTTCTTTACCTTTTGAGTGTACGTAAAAGATGTTATCAACACGAACAGGTCCGCCTAAATATATTTCTGCTTCAAAATCCCCAAATTCAAAAGTTAATGTGTTCAATTTAATCTTTGCAGGTTTGTTTACTATAAACCCAAAACTGCCATCAGGGCCATGTTCGGCAAGCATTACAACCGATTTGCCAAAAAACTTGTCGTTTAATGGCGGCAGGCTTACGAGGATTTTTCCTGATTCAGGTTTTTCTATACTCGAATTCATGTTAGGTGGATGAATTTTATTTTTTGGTTTGCCAAATTAATGAAAAAACAAGTCGGAAATTTTGAAAATGTAAACGTTCACAAGATTTTCCGAAGGATTTACAAGATTCTGATTGTTCCATTTTATTGGGATCGCAATAGCAAGCAGATTATGGCGTGTATAACGCCTTATACTTAATGTAACGCGAAACTTTGCAACTGATTGTATGTTTGTTTTATCTTTGAAGTTCAAAAAAATCAGTCTTTTTATCACTTAAGCCCAATTGCATGACGAATAAGTTTAATGATTTTAGCGGGCAGGAAAACTTCGATACCCTCCGCAAAAACTATCCATTTATGGAATATGTTGGTTATGAGGCTGTAGTTGACCCAATTGGATTGCATGTAAGCTACGAATTTAATCTGGCAGGAAAATATACTTTTCGCCCGGGTTTTAAAATCCCCAGAAAACCATTTTTTAAGGATTTCCCAACTTCCGAAACTTTAAAAACCCCACTTTTCGACAACCTGCTTTTTCATATCGGCCTTATCGAACTTATAAGTTACTGGAAAGCAGCTTGCCCTCAAAAAGTTTTTATAAAAGGGCATAAACTTACCAAAGAACAGGTTTTGTTTTGGAAAACAATTTATTATCAAGGGCTTGGCGAGTTTTTTTATACCAATAAAATCTCAACCAATGTTGATGATTTCATGGAAATTGTTTCCGAAGGCAACAAAACTGACGTTCAATCAATTGCATTGGACGAAACGGTTATTGTTCCAATTGGCGGAGGCAAGGATTCGGTTGTAACCCTTGAAATGCTTGGTGAAATCGCAAACATTCGCCCATTTATCATGAACCCACGTGGGGCAACTTTAGAATGTACCAAGGTAGCTGGCTATGGAAATGATGAATTTATCGAGGTAAACCGGCGCATAGACCCACTTTTATTGGAATTAAACGCGAACGGTTTCCTGAACGGGCACACACCGTTTTCGGCCATGCTTGCTTTTTACAGCCTTTTGGTTTCGGCTATTTCCGGGCACAGGCATGTTGCATTATCCAACGAATCGAGTGCAAACGAACCAACTGTTGCCGGAACAGAGGTCAATCATCAGTATTCCAAATCATTCGCTTTTGAATCTGATTTCAGAAGGTATGTAAGAGGATATATTTCGGCGGATTTCAATTATTTCAGCTTTCTCAGGCCGCTAAACGAACTTCAGATTGCCCGTTTGTTTGCAAAGCAGGAAAAGTATTTTCCGGTATTTAAAAGTTGCAATGCCGGCAGCAAAACCGATATTTGGTGCTGCAATTGTCCGAAATGCCTGTTTGCATTTACAATCCTCAGTCCATTTATACCGATAGATAATTTGACCCGGATTTTCGGCAAAAACCTCTTTGAACTTCCTCAAATGCTCACTTTCCTCAAGGAGTTGACAGGTATTGCCGAGGTTAAGCCTTTTGAATGTGTTGGAACCATTGATGAGGTGAATGCAGCCCTGCAACTTGCAATTTCTCTAAATAATGGCAATAAACTTCCATTGCTGTTGGAATATTATAACAATTCGGGAATTTTTACGCCCGGCAATTTGGTTTTGCCTAACAAAGTATTAGGCGAGTTTAATGAAAGCAATTTTCTGGAAAAGAATTTTCTGGAAATACTTAAACAAAAATTGAAATGAAAGAATTCATAAAGACATTTACAGCAAATAAACGCATTGCCTTGTTGGGCTTTGGAAGGGAAGGACGTTCAACATACAGGTTATTGCGCGATGTTTTCCCTCAAAAAACCATTACAATAATTGATGAAAATGAGGATGTTAGATTAAATGCTGATTTGATTTTGGACCAGTACCTGGCTTTTATTACAGGTAAAGATTGCATGGGATCAATTGGTAATTTTGATATTGCAATTAAGTCGCCGGGCATTCCATCCCATAGTTTGCCCGAAATATCAAATGGGCTTCAACTCACTTCCCAAACCGATATTTTTCTTCAATATTATGGAAAACAAGTAATTGGCATTACCGGAACCAAAGGGAAAAGCACCACATCGAGCCTTATTTACCATATTTTAAAAAATGCGGGCAAACATGCGCTATTTGTTGGCAATATTGGGATCCCACCTTTCGATTGCATCAACGAAATTAAGCCCGACACCAGCATTGTGATGGAATTATCGTCGCACCAGCTCGAATTTGTAACCCACGCACCACACATTTCGGTTTTGCTAAATATTTTTCAGGAACACCTTGACCATTACAATAGTTACAAGGATTACCAGTTGGCAAAACTAAATATTGGGAAATACCAAAACAAAGGCGATTATTTTATTTATAATAATGATAATGAAGCCATTGTAAACTTACTTTCGGAAATTTGCCCATTTGAGACCCAAATGCTGCCATTTTCAATCATTCCAAACTCATCGGCAGTTTTGCGATTGAATGATGATCAAATTTTACTGACTTTAGGAGATGAAATTCTGAATCTTTACGATACCTCTGCCGGTCAACCACTTAAAGGACAGCACAATGTATATAATATATTGGCTGCGGCAACCTCTTGCTATTTAAGAGGGGCAACCATTGATGAAATCGGCGCTGGCATCCGCTCGTTCAAAGGGCTCGAACACCGAATAGAATTTGTTGGCGAATATTTTGGAATTGTTTGGTATAATGATTCCATTGCCACAATTCCCGAGGCGACAATTGAAGCCGTAAAAACACTAAAAGATGTTGATACTTTGATACTTGGCGGCTTCGATAGGGGAATAGACTATTCAATTTTGTATCCTTTCTTAATCGGATCGGGCATACGGAATATTATTTTTGTTGGCGAAGCAGGAAAGCGGATAAAGCAAGAGTTTGCTCTTTTTGGACAAAAGAGCCTCAATTTATTTGAAGCCGCCGATTACGTTCAAGTAGTTCAAATTGCTGCCGAACAAACCCAAAAAGGGAGAATTTGCCTATTGTCGCCAGCAGCCGCCAGTTACGATATGTTTAAAAACTTTGAAGATAGGGGAAACACGTTTAAAAAGTTGATACGCGTACCTCAGTAATACAATTTACCGCATGTTCAAAAAAAACGTCCCGTTTCTGATTTATAAACAGAAACGGGACGTAACTTCAAACAAACGCTTCTCTTAACGATAAACGATTGTTAATTTTTTACAACCTTGGTTTGCGATGTTAGTTTGCCATCGTTAATAAAAAGCAGGGTATAAAAACCGCTTTTCAGGTTACTGATATCAATATTTTCAATTTGGATTGAACCAAAGC
>CAJAXK010000290.1 GCA_903946925.1 uncultured Bacteroidales bacterium
TGTTTACGATGCCGCAGGCAACAAACTGCAGCAACTTTATTACGAGAATGGCAACCTTGTAAAAACCACCGATTTTATCGGTAACTTTGTGTACGAAAATGATATGCCGTCGTGCATTGTTTACGACGAAGGCCGCGTTGTTTATGCCAACAATAGCCGCAACTACTTTGGTGAGGTTTATTTAAAAGACCACCTTGGCAATGTGCGCGTAGCCTGCCGACGAGAAAATGGGGTGTTAAAAACCCGTCAGGTCGATAGTTACTACCCCTTTGGGATGAATATTAAAGGATTAACATCAAATAGCACCGATGTAAACCGCCCAAATAAGTACCTTTACAACGGAAAACAGATGCAGGACGAAATGGGCTTGGGGTGGCTGGATTACGGAGCAAGGTTTTATGATGCGGTGTTGGGGAGATGGCATAGTGTTGACCGCTTCGCCGAAAAATACGTAAGCCTTACGCCTTACCATTATGCAGCAAATAATCCAATATATTACATTGATGTCAATGGAGATAGTCTCTGGATTACGCATAATACTGGCTTTTTAGGATTAGGTGGTAAGCAAACCGTACTATACGAAAATGGAAATCTTTACAACAAAGATGGCTCTGCTTATACAGGTAAGGTTAAAGGCTTCTTATCAAAAAGTGTTAATGCTTTAAATACAATTAGTGGCACAAAAGAAGGCGGAAATATGGTTGGGGAGTTACAATCATCAGCCAACAACTTTACTTTAGTTAAGGGAGATAGTAAATTTTCTGCAAGTAGTGCAACTAAAGCATATGCAAATCAAATTCAAACAGACCCAGCACAAGCGGGGACATTCCAAGCATTACAAAATGCTGGTGTTAATTTAGCTGGTGGCTCAGGCGGCACGATTTCTTGGAATCCTTCAGGAGCAACATTACCAACATTAAATGGTTCAGGCGTAAATGGAACTACCGATTTAGCACATGAAATGTTCCATGGATTAGATGCAAACAGGGGATTGTTAGACAACCGGGTTGACCAGGGAATAGAGCGTAGTGAATGGCAGGCAGTTTATAGAGAAAATATGCTTCGTTCCCAATTAGGAAATACATTAAGAACCCATTATATAAAAACAGTTGATGCAAATGGGGCTTTTATAGGTGGTTCTGGTACACGAATGCTAACTCCGGCAAACCAACCAATGCTTCCAACCTGGTATACACCATAATTTAATTGTCTATGAAATATTTATTAGGAGTAGTTTTGATTTTAACATCATGTACAGTGAATAAAGACTTAACTACAGTAAAATACAGCCCAACACAAGCGCATCCAGATTATTATTTAGATGTACCTAAAGGATATGAATTTAAGGTATATGAAGTAACCATAGAAAAAGAAAGACGCTATGTTTACAACGACTCCTCATTTGTTTATATCACAAATTTTAGGAATACACCTAATTATGAAAACATAAAGAGTTTAGGGGATAGCGTTTTGCAACTTAGATTTCAAAATGAAGAATTAACGAAACAAGTTAATGAGCTTTTAGGGAAAAATCAGGTTACAGTTTTGCCAGACACTTTTGAATTATCCGGAATGAATAGTAAATCGCTATTTTGGAAGGATATTAAAATAGGAAAGGTAAGTATTGGATATGATAATGTTCCAAAGGAAAAGAAAGAACTCTTTGACAAATCTTTGAAAACTCTTAAAATGAAATAGCAAAAAGCCCGGTAATGCCGTGCTTTATTGCTTTAGAGGGCTAACTGTTTAAGTTTTCCTTCGGTAATAAAGGCATCCAAAAATATCTTTACCACGCTTTTATCCTCTTTAGGTAGTTTTAAGTGGTTTTATGCTGGTTTAGCAATTCACCTCATCCGCCTTCGGCACCTTCTCTTCAAGGAGAAGGACGGTTGACTACATAATCTTGCAGAAAAGACTGATTGTCCCAAACCAGGATGTTCGTACCTTTAACCCATATTCACGATCAGGTATGATTTATATTACAAAATCCTTTCAGGGGATCCTGAATTTTGGGGCAAAGAATGAAACCTTCGAAAATGCCAAAGACATGCGTAAAAACCAGACCAAGGCCGAAATAGCCCTCTGGGAAGCAGTCCGTTCTCGAAGGCTTGCTGGGTTAAAAATCAGGCGTCAACATCCAGTAAAGCAATTTATTCTGGATTTTTACTGCCACGAATATTTATTGGGCATTGAAATAGATGGCTCAGTTCATGAAACTGATGAAGCGAAAGAATATGACCTGAACCGGGCCGCAGAGCTTGAAAACCTGGGAATAACAATTATACGCTTCAAAAACGAAGAAGTGCTGAACGATTTGTCCAAAGTTTTGACCAAAATACGGAATAAGGTTGCGGAACTAAGGAACGAGCAAATACAATAGAGTTGGGTTAAAACTGTAGCCCATATTAAAATCACCCTATTATCAAAATTAGTATCAGTACCCGTCTTCAACCTGTCATGTACACAACCCTCTCCTTGAGGAGAGGGCAGGGTGAGGTGTTTTTGGGCATGAATATTAAAGGATTAACATCAAATAGCACCGATGTAAACCGCCCAAATAAGTACCTTTACAACGGCAAA
>CAJAXK010000291.1 GCA_903946925.1 uncultured Bacteroidales bacterium
CGGGGCATCCGTCGAACGCTACAGCTTCGACCCTTGGGGCCGCCGCCGCCATGCCGATAACTGGAATATTTATTATGTCCCAACAAATTACACCTTCGACCGCGGCTACACCGGCCACGAAATGTTAGATGCCTTTGGCTTAATTAATATGAACGGTAGGGTATATGACCCCATTGTGGCAAGATTTTTAAGCCCTGATAATTATGTGCAGTTACCCAATAACTCCCAGGGGTTTAACAGGTATAGTTATTGTTTGAACAATCCGTTGGTTTATACTGACCCATCGGGAGAATTTCTTACCTGGAGTATTGGCAATGGTGGTTTTAGCATTGGATTTAATTTAACGCCAATCGGGATACCTCTTGGAGCAGGGATTAACATTAAATGGGGCGATGGGGCCAGTGCCGGAGTTTATAGTGAAGTTGGATACCGTGTTGGCGGTACTGGCTTTGGTTCAGGAGCTACTGTAAGTCAAGGCTTGGATTATAATATCAAGCATAATTCCTGGAGCACCACTACCTCTGCAGGAGCTTATGCCTCTTTTGGCCCTGTTAATGCAGGAGCAAATATATCTGAAACATTTGACATTACAGCCAACCAATGGAGTACTGGTTGGGGGATAAATGCCGGAGTAGGCTTTGGTAATGATGCAAGAGGTATAGGCTTTAATATTGGATATGGCTCAACTGGGTTTACTTATGGTATGGGAGGATACCACAACTCAAAAGCCTGGGATAGCAATCCCGATTATGAACCTGCCTCATGGAATGATAATGGGCAAATACAGAATTCAAATAATTGCTATAGTTATGCTTTAGATGACCCGAATAATCCTATAGGAGGAAAACCACAACCAGGCGAATATAGTGGTAATACTTTCACTAATCTAACATTAGACGATATTACAAACGCCGCTGTAAGAGATGGTTATATTAAGAAGCCCAATTTCTTTAATAAAATGGGATTTGGGAAAAGAGGTTATTACGAAGTTTACTTAGTAATAGATAATGTAGATGGGGTTCAAGATTATCATTGGTATCGTCAAGATAAAGGAGGGCTTTGGTCTCAAAAACATGGAAGTGGTTATGTTACCAATGTGGATGGTTCTAGTCATTTAATTAGTAATCCGGCAATAGCAAACCATAATTATGGAGTATATCCTGGTTATGGTACATTAAATTATAGTAATGGAGGTATATTCTTATGGAAAAAAAGATAAATAATCAGAGTTTATCAGTACTGATAATGATTATGTTATTAACTATGCACTCATATTCCCAAGAATTGTTTACTAAAGAATTGAAATGGGATCCCTGCGATTCTATTACCTCCTCTTATTTTCAAGATACAAATCAAATAATAGAATGGGGAAAAAGCATCAGTCCTTTTGCTTCTGTGCAATCAGAAAAACTCTGTATAAAAAATAGCATTGTTTTTATTTTAAAGATAGACAAATGTTCAGGCATATATTGCCCGGCTATTTATGTTTTTGAAGTAAGAAATAAACTTTGGCAATTAATTACAAGTTCAAACGCAAGATTAAAAGAACGAATAGAAATAAAGGTTGATAATAAACTGGAAAAAATAATATTTAAAACAAAATCTGGTCAAATAGGTGTATTGCCATTTGAGATGTTGAATTTAAATTCAGATAAAACTGAATAACAAAAATAAAGGCCCAGGCTGGCACGGATTTGAAACCCCGCCCCCGCTGGCGCGGATTTCCAATCCGTGCCGGTACAAATTTACCAATAACAGTATTTTTTTAACAGCACAGATTACTATCAATGATCAGGAAATACCACGCTGTTACCAGTATTAACGAACCATTACAGCTTCCTGCCAATGACTTGCAGCATGTACAATATAACCTTTCCAATAAAGTGAAACAGGTTTCAAATAACCTTGGGTACATGCTTTCAATTGAGTATGGCCCTGGTGAACAGAGGATAAAAAGCGAATACTATGCTCCTAATGGAAACACCTCGGTGCTTTCAAAGTAAGCCTTCTGTCATGAGCATATTTACTCAATCATAACAGACCCCTACCTTTGGCACAAAAAAGGTATGACCTCGTCAAAGAAAAGGGAATCGATGAATCAACTGGTTCGTGAGTGGAAAGACGGCGGGCTAAGCCAAGCCAAGTATGCAGCACAGCACAACCTCACGCTTGCGAAGTTTCGCTATTGGATTAAAAAGTCAAAAGCACCGGCTGTGGAAGAACAATGACTACCTTATAAAATGCTTTTTATTCTAAGTCCGATGAAATGATTACCTTATAAAATGCTTTTTATCCTTAGTCTGATAAGATGACTACCTTATAAAATGGTTTTTTAGCCATAATCCGATGAGATGACTACTTTATAAAATGCTTTTTATCCTTAGTCCGATGAAATGACTACTTAATAAAATGGCTGTAAACCCTAATCCGATAAGTTAGCTGCCTGTTTTAATGGCCTTTAGCCTTAGTACGATGATATAAATAACAATTAATAAATGATAATTCGCTTGCTTATTATTTTTACCCACTAAACTTAAAGTAGATTTAATATAAAAATAATTGTTGTTTGAAATAATAAATTTTTACATTTGCTCCATGGGAGTTTGATATGGACATAAAAATTTAACTTTCCTATACTAACTATACCTGGTGTTTACGGGGATTATGCAAAAAAACTTCTCCCACTTTGCCGTTACTTTACAAAAAAATACCGTTAACTCAATAATACATACCGTTCCCTCAAAAGCGCAGCAAAGACATCCTCTGTTTAGTACATTTGCAACCCCTGTTTGAGAGAATTTGTGTAAATTGACACGTGTAGGGTGAGCGATAGATGTATTGTGCTATAAGGCACGGATTAAAATGGTTAATTTGCCAGTCGGAAGGATTTGCGCCACAGAATTGTTAAAGAACTAATGGATTAAACTAATGGATTATAGAAAATCGGCGCATAAAAATTTAACGGAGTTTTGCTAACCTCTAAATAAAATGAAAATGAAAATTTTACACCTCACTCTGGCTATATTACTATGTATAACGTTTTTAGAAAACAACGCACAAATAATCATACCAACTGAAGGATATGTTTTACATGATAATGAAGGGTATCCTAAAATGGTATTGAACCTGAATAAGAAATATGATGTAGATCAAGCTATTGATGCTTCCGATCAATTTTTACAAACCAATAAAAATTGGATAACTCAAGGAGAGAATTCTATTTTTGTTTGTAGTAAAATGCTTGTTGATAGTGGGAGTACACATATTGTTTATCAACAAAAGATAAACAATATACCTATTGACGGATCAGTTGTTATAATTACACTTGATAAAGAAAGACGAATAACTATGGTGTACAATGGGTATAAAAGAAATATCCAATATCCAGGAAATTTGGTTTATGATAGTGTTGCCGCCCAAACTATAGCAATTAAATCTTTACCATTTGATTATTCCGATCATTATCAATAAATCAATATGGAATTACTAATTAACCAAGATAGCAATGAAATAGCTAAATTGGTTTGGAGATTTATTTTTTACCCATCAAACAGCAAAACCACTCAAGTATTGGTGAATGCAATTTCAGGCGCGGTTGAATCCATAAAAAGCATTTGTTTGAATGAAAATCCCGCAACAGGTAAAGTTTGGGATCCAGATCCATCAAGCATCATAAGCACCCTGTTTACCGACTCTTATTCTGGGGTATATGATGCTGATAGATCTCAGTTTCAAATTGCATATAAAACAATAAATTTATTAGGTTTAAATTCACCTAGTAATCAGAATGGGGTTGATTATTATTTTCTACAAGGTGATTATGCAAATTCACAAGATTTAAAATCTCCTTCTGATGCTGTTACAAAAATAAGTATACAACCAGGAAATACAGAACCTGAATTTTACTTTACAAGGAATCAAAATGGTTTTGAAGAAACCAATATCTATTACCATATTGATGCATTTTTAAGATATATTATTGGAACGCTTCAATTCAACAGTTTATCCTGGAATAATAATACTGCTAAACTTGATGATATAGTGTTTGATGCCAGATGGTATGATCCAAGCGATCCCGATCAAAGCTATTTCGATGGTTCTGGCACTGTTTTCTATGGAGTTCCTCCCTTTTCTAAGGATCACGGTGAAGATCAGTCAGTTATTATTCATGAAGTAGGTCACGCATTACATTGTTCTTTATTGGCTTCAGGGTCTCCAATTGATTATGATGATTGTATCGCAATATCCGAAGGTTTGGGGGATTATTTTGGTATTGACTACAGAAGGCAAATTTCACTTTGGCATCCGAATCATAGGTTTGCCTGGCTTTATCAGCAAGAATCAGATAGCAGGATAAGCGTATTTGATAAAGGGTACCTCTATGATTTCAATCACTGGTATGATCCTATTGGTATGGGAGATCCACATAATACAGGAAAAATTTGGACTTCAGCTCTAATGGACCTTGAGTATAATGTTTGCACAGATCCCACTCAAGGTTATCGGCTTGGACGAGAGGTCGTAGTCCGAAATCAACTTTCTGCTCTTTCATCTTTACCATCAGTAGCAAACAAGGAACAAAATGTGTTAGCAATGTACAATGCCGATTTGATAAATTATAACGGTCTGCATTTACGAGAATATATTGATGTATATTCTATGGACAACAGGAAGCTATTCAACGATCAAAAAATCTCGAACAATATTACTTCTAGCAATTGGTCAGGATATAAAATGATAAACAATGATGTTCATGTGCAATCGGGTAGTATATTGATGATTGCTAATAATACAATCATTGTAATGAATGGCAAACTTTATATTGATGCCAATGCCACTTTGTCGATAGGTGAAAATGTGCGCTTTATCGGTTATAACCCAGAACATATAGTAATCGTTAACGGGAATATAGGAACCATAGGAGAAAACCTGTTGTTTGAGCTAGTCGGCAATGCTAATTACTTTGGCGGTTTAAGTATATCAGGTAGTCCATCAGGTTATACTTCAGTTACATTAAACAGTTGTACATTTAATAATTCACGTTTGTTTTTCAATTGTAACAGTTTAACTGCCGTAAACTGTGATTTCACAAATTGCAATCAAATAATCTCATACCGCGGAAATGTCGCATTTACAAACTGCACATTCCAAAACTCTCCTCTTTATATCAACAATTTGAATAACGTACCTGAATATTTGGTAACAGTTAATGGATGTACGTTCAATCAAACTATAAGTACAAGCAATACAGACGGAATATATATATCCAAGTATGGCAAATTCGAAATTGAAAGTAATAGTATTTCCGGATTTGCAAATGGAATACGTTTGTTTAATTCAGGATACAGTATTATTGGCAACCGATTAATAGATAAAAATGTTGTTTTTAATTGTACCAATACCGGTATTTTAACTTATTATACATTTGCAGAAATCACAAATAATAGTATCTATAATAATAATTATGGGATACAGCTATTGAATAACAGCAATGTAAAAGTAAAAGGAACGTATTGGATAAATCCACCACCTATTCCAAGTTTAACTGATACACAAAACATTTTTGATAACAATAGTAATGAGGTTTATTGTTCGTTTTCCAGTTTTCCGACTGAAATGCATTATAATAGAATATCAGATATTAATAATACCGATCCGTCAAATCATATCCCGCTCATATATTATAACCCAAGCTATAATACGTCAATCCCTTTTCCATTAAATGTGGAATCCAACTGTTGGGGTAATAATTTCATTCCCGGCGACCTCTATTGTACTAGGAGCGGTGTTACTTTTGATTCTCAGCCAACTTGGTGTTTAGGAATGTCGGATAATCTTACAACCAGTGGAGATGAGGAATTGTACCAATTTGCACAATCCGAAATAGTATCAGGTGATTTTATTACGGGAGAAGAAACCCTGAAGTCTATTGTTGAATTATTTCCGAAAAGTTCGGTGGCACCTGCAGCCTTAAAAGAACTTTTTAGAATCGAGAAAAATTTAGGAAATGATTATCAGTCACTTGGGGAATACTATTTGAACAATGATACTATCTCTAATGACAGTACATTGCTTATGGTTGCAAGATTCTTGGCTAATAAATGTGCTATTGAATCAGGTTTATGGCAAAATGCAATTGATTGGTATGAAAATGAAATATCAAATCCAATATCATCTGAAGATAGCATTTTTGCAATTATAGATTTAGGATATTTATATGAATGGATAGAGTCATCTGGCTTAAAGAACGCATATCTATGCAAGATGCCCCAATATAAACCTTCATCCCCATCATCATTTGCGACTAACCGAGATTATCTTTTATCCCTACTTCCAATTGTTGATAAAATTAAAATAATTGATAGTACCTCGAAAAAAGCAGGTGCATTGTTATATAACGTACCTAATCCATTTGAGCAAAAAACTGAGATTTATTACTCGTTAAATCGTATATGTAGAGCAAAAATTGTAATAATTGACATCAATGGTAGAGAAGTGTACTCATTTGATGATAATATACAATCGGCTGGAGTTCATAAAATACTATTTAACAGGCTGGATATAAAATCTGGCATTTACGTCTACAGCTTATTAATAAATGGTACTTTTATTCATTCGAAACGTATGATTATTTTATAATAAGTAAAGCAGCAATGATCCATCTTTAATGTTAACAATAAAACTAACCAGAAAACAGCCCCCGTGGTGGAGGGCAAGCTATGATTGGAACAAATCGCCAACCGAAGATGATATTATATTCAATCTGACGAACCTTTAGCTCACAGCCTGTCCTGATCTTGGGAATCACTTTTAGCAATAATGAAGATGTGAATAATTCAATCTGTCCTCTAAAAATTAATAATAACAGTTGAAATAGCCATGAGAAAATTCTCTCACCAACCGAAAATGATATTATGGCGTATACCATGTGACCCGTTAAAAATAAATAATAACACGTGAAAGAAAATACAATTATCAAACTTATACTCCTTATCCTTCTATATACACCCGTTGTATATTGCCAGCGATGGCAGGATGTAACACCTAATGGATACAGGTATGGCCTTAAAAGCGTTTGCTTTATTAATGAACAGGAAGGATGGTTGTGTGCCCAGGATAGTACAAGTGGCGCAACCAAATTGCTGCGCACAAATGATGGTTGTTCTACTTGGGAAACATGCTATACTTTTATAACGGGGAATCACTTTTCCCGTTTACAGATGCTCGACAGCCTGAACGGATATGGAGCGGGTGGAAATGGGCTCTCGATTTTTTGGCGTACAAGCGATGGTGGGCATACATGGGTCGATATAGCTGATACTTCATTGATGTCGTACAGTAAGCCATTGTATCAATCGGATGCTTTCTTTTTTCTAAACACCGATACCGGCTTCTTCGGTGGGTATAAAAGTCTGTATAAGACAGTTGATGGAGGTGCATCGTGGGTATCAATAAGTATTCCACCCGATGCAAATCCTTCCACACCGGAAACAAACAGTTATTCTATACATTCAATTTGTTTTTCAGGTAATAATTATGGTTGGGCAGGCTGTTGGGGCTTGTTCAGTTGTATCCTTAAAACGACCGATGCGGGCGAAACATGGCAAGTAGCCGATTATCATTTGGGTACTGTCGGAAGCCTGAATTTTTGTGACAGCACACATGGCTGCTATATCGTGCATTCGAATGTCCCTTATATAATTTTTACTTCCGACAACTTTATTTCAACCTACTCAAAGCAATTTTTTGAACCAATGAACGACCTGGTTTCAGTGTATTTTCAGGATGATTCTACTGTTTGGGCCGGGGGTGGGATGCCCGGCATTTTCCTCAGGAGCAAAGATACCGGATTGACTTTTGATACCATTAACCCGGCAGGTTTTGAAAATACTGATTTTGGTGCATCCGAATTTCAGTTTTTCGGTAATAAAGGGTATGCTTTTGGTACACATATTTTTAAATATATTGATACTATAAATACTGCCCTGCCCCAAAAAACCGAATATCATAATACCCTTATACTCTGGCCCAATCCGGCAGATGATGTTGTAACCATTAAACCGGATGCCCGTCAGGGTGAAGACATATTACTTACAATCTGCACACCTGAAGGCGTCTGCTTGAAGCAGGAGAAAAGGAGGCTGCAGAGCGGCAGCAAGTGCATAAGCATTTCGGTAAAGGATTTGGTGGATGGGGTGTATGTGATCAAAGCGATGGGTAAGTATAAAAATCAGTCGGCAAAGTTTCTGATTTTGAGATAGCCCCCCCCGCTACCGCGCGAACAATGTCATTAAGTTAAGAAATCATCATATTGCATCTCTCTGATTTTTAGTTACTTTAGGTTTCAACCTTTTTCTAAATTTGCCTGTATCCCTTGCAAATGTCCTGTCAGGCCTAATGGGAACAAGATTTTTTTTGAACAATGACTTTAATTCTTTGATTGTTTTATCCATGTCATTATTTGAAAAGAACAAGGTTACGATCCTGTTCTTTAAAAAACCATAGGATAAATTTGTGTTTACTTTGTATTTATACATATTACCCTGCATTTGCTCATCAATTTCATCAACTACTTCACTAACTACCAGTGTTTGAACATTGCTTACAAACAATGCGGCATAAAAATCCTGCATGATGCTCTGATTCGAATAGCCTGAAAAATTTTCAACTTTTATTTTATTCTTGAATTCGTCGTAGAACGTTTCAATACCCCATCTTTTAAAGTATAATTCCTTGAAGATTCCGGTCGGGTATTTTTTGATATCCATCAGTGATGTTATCAATAATTCAACTTCTCCATCAGGCAATTCCACACGAACCAACCTCACCTTTACCTTACTATTGCTGTTATATTCCTTATCAACAATTTTTCTATGCTGGCCTGGATAAATGTCGACTATTTGGGTTGAACTGCCACTCTTTTCAAATTCTTTTGTTTTTATGCAAAAGTCTACCTTGGCTCGTATTAAAAAATTGATGCCAAGTTTATAGTGTTCGTATATCAATTCAAACGAAGGGTATCCCCTGTCGTAAATAACAAGGTCATTTTTATTGGCATACAATAGATGTTCCAACGCCAGTTTCCCTTCACCTTTGGATAATGGCGATAATAGGCCATCAACAACGTAATTATTGATCACATCATAAAGCACAGAAACTCTGCACTGAACGACTCCTGATTGGTTTTGATTCCTGGTTATCCCATATATACCCTCAAGTTCATCTGTATTGGGCAATGTCAGTCGCGAACCATCAACGGCCAGCAACCTAAACCCTTTCCAAAGCTTTATTCCTGATTCGTTATCCGTATAAAACTCATTTACAATTACATCTGACAAATGCCTAAATACTTCAGGCTTGATTTTCTTGCGATATTGTACAAAAGCACTTTTTGTAAAGGCTTTTATATTAAAATGATTTTTAAACAAACTTAAAAAGTTCTCTATTTCCATCGATAAACTCTTTGTTGTCAAGTTTACTAAGAATAGAACTGTACTTGGAAATGACTGCTTCCTTCTTCTTGAAAAATCAGATACCAATACTCGGTAATTTTCTTGTGTTTTGATGTCGAAAATTATTCTCTCAATTTTAGAGAAAATACACTTAGTCGTTTTTTTTGCATAATATCAACTATTTGATTATCAAACAAATATACAATTTTAAATTCAAATAAACAAGCTATTTTATTGATATTTAATTAGTTAGTCCTTAACTTAATGACATTGACCGCGCGAATCCTTTCGCCCGGGGTTCGTTCAGCGATACCCTGCGTTTGGCCGACACCACCCTTGTTTCCTTTGGGGAGGAAGATATTTTTATTGCCTTACTTACCCTAAACGGCGAGATAAAACACCTGATAACGGCAGGTGGGCTTGGCAACGAACAGGTA
>CAJAXK010000292.1 GCA_903946925.1 uncultured Bacteroidales bacterium
AAAATGCAAAGCTGCATTAAAGGTAGTTGGCGAGTTACGTGTACCTAATTTACCATTATCCCCAGGACTGGTAGGCTTGTTGTCAACGCCAAAAGTTGCAATATTGTGGCATGTGTTGCAGCTCTCGGTATTGTTCTTGGAAAGCCTGTTATCGTAGTAAAGCGTTTTACCAAGCAAAACTTTTTCGGGTGTAACCGGATTTTCAGGATTAACAGCTTCTTTTGGCAAAGGTTGGATTATGTTTTTCACCAACAGTAGCACGGAATCGGCATTAACACCGGTAGCTTGTTCTTTGTTTTGTGCGTTCTTACAGCTAAAAGTAATAGCCAGAACCGCAAAAATGGCAATAGCAAATGTTTTTTTCATAGTATTAAGTGTTTAAAGACCGTGCAAAGGTATAGCGAAATGAATAATTCTATCTGCATCAAATATCAATTTATATCCATTCTAATTAGAGTCTGTCCATAAAGTCGGGTTTTATTTTTATTTACGATGTACGAATTACGATTGACGAATATAACTCGCTGAAAACAAATCGTAAGTCGTAAATCTAAGTTCATACATTTTGAATTAAACCAGCATCAAAAACATACTCTATTTAATCTCAAAAACAGAAAGTCCAGTCGATTATTTTAAACTCTATATACATGGTATTCAATGGAATATAAATATATGGTGCTTTTTCACCGACAGTTATAGAAATCCATCTTTGAATCCACTCCAAAAAGTCTTGCCACAAAGCATTACACTGAGTGTTTCTGAGAGCCTCCCGAATGGCTTACCGATGGCCACTCCATTCAGGGCTTCACTCAAAGTGAAACCCTGAATGGAGTTAATTTCCTGACAATGAGCCTGTCGAAGTGCGCCGTTTAAGGGTTTAAGTGTTCAATTGGTTGCGCCGTTCAATTGTTCAATTGTTCGAATGTTTAATTGTTCATTTGTTCGAATGTTCAATTGTTCGCTTGTTCAATTGTTCAATTGTTCAATTGTTCAATTGTTCAATTGTTCAATTGTTATGTTCCTTCATTTTCAAATTTTCAAATTATCGCATTTTCAAATTTTCACATCCCCAAATCCTCAAATCCTCAAATCCCCAAATCCTCAAATCCTCAAATCCTCAAATCCTCAAATCCCCTACCGCATACAGCGGATATACTTCGATGGAATCGTAGGTGGAGAAATTCTCATTCGAGATACGGATACCTCTGTCAAGGTTTTTTTCGCGCAAAAACAGGTAAAGGCTTTGCATAGATCCTTTTGTCCCCGACTTAACCTCAAGGGGTACAATTTTCTGCGAAATTGAAATTACATAGTCCACTTCCGCATTGCTGCTTTTGGCTTCCCTATGCCAATAATATAAGGCTTGGTTTTGATAACAGGATCCTGATTTTATCAGTTCAAGCCCAACAAACTGCTCGGCAAGGTTGCCCTTGTTTATGGCCTCAAAATTTTCGGAAAGCAGGAAATCCTTCAAATCCAAGCCCATAATGCGTTGAAAAATACCGGTATCGAACACTATCATCTTTTGTTTCTGCGCATCGGCACCAGCCCCTAATGGCAAACCGTTGCACGAACTATGGGTTACGGTATAAATAAGTCCGGCAGTAACCAACAACTGCAATGCTTCTTTAACTTGGTTGTGCGTTGCTTGGGCACATGCTTTGGAATATACAAATTTATGTCCGGCCTGAAAAACCACAGCTTGAAAAACCTCGCCCAAACGGGAAACCGGGGTTTTTTTGCGGTATTTTGCAAAATCGGCCTGAATGGAAACAATCAGGTCGTCGAGCAGCAATTGGCATTTATATAAATCGTTGGTCTCTATGTATGTGGCTACTATTTCGGGCATACCGCCCAAACATATAAATTTCCGCACCAGCTCCACCAACCGCGAATGTAACAGCTCATTGATTGGTGAACCGGGATTTGCTTCCTTTATTCTTTCTAACAGCTTTCGTTCGCCGGCACCTTCGAGAAATTCAGAAAAGCTGATGGGGTACAGGAACATCGACCGGATGCGGCCAACGCCAAAAGTTGGAATTTCGGACAGCGCAAACTCAAGCAGCGACCCTGCCGCAATAAGGTGTAGCCCAGGCATATCTTCGTAGAAGAAACGCAGTGATGCAATGGCCTGCACACATTCCTGTATTTCGTCGAAAAACAACAATGTTTTGCCAGGCACAATCGGGGTTTTAAAAATGGTTGATATATTTCCGCAAATAACTTCGGGGGAAAGCTCTCCCGAAAACAGGATTTTTAAGCGGGGATCTTTCTCAAAATTCAATTCGATAAAGCTATCAAATTTCTTTGAAAACTCTCTAATGGTCTTTGTTTTCCCAACCTGACGGGCACCACGCACCAAAAGGGGCTTATGCTTGCTGTCGGCTTTCCACAAATCAAGCTCAATATCCACATCGCGAGGTATGTACATAATATATGTTTAAAAATACAAGGCAATAGTACTACAATAAATACATAAATACAAGGCAATAAAATATATAAAATGATAAAAATACAAGGCGGTAGGTTTTTGGGGGTTCAATTGGCTTCGCCGTTCATTTGGCTTCGCCGTTTAAGGGTTCAATTGCCTTCGCCGTTCATTTGGCTTCACCGTTCAAGGGTTCAATTGGCTTCGCCGTTTTTTTGGCTTCGCCGTTCATTTGGCTTCGCCGTTCAAGGGTTCAATTAGCTTCGCCGTTCATTTGGCTTCGCCGTTCATTTGGCTTCGCCGTTTAAGGGTTCAATTGGCTTCGCCGTTCAATTGGCTTCGCCGTTCGCTTGTTCAATTGTTCTATTGTTCTATTGTTCTATTGTTCAATTGTTCAATTGTTCGCTTGTTCGCTTGTTCAATTGTTCGCTTGTTCAATTGTTCAATTGTTATATTCCTTCATTTTCAAATTGTCAAATTATCAATTGTTCTTTACTTTCATTTTCAAATTTACCTTCAATTTTGAATATATGCGAAAATTTGGGTAGCCTAACAGAATTGTTCAATATTTAAGCTATTTTTGCCGGAAGGCTTAACTATGGAAAAACGCTGGGTACTTAAACAAAAAGGTGATGAATCCCTGGTTTCGGGTATTGCCGAAGCATTGGGGATTGAAAACGCGCTGGCCGAACTGCTGGTTCAGCGTGGCGTTACCAATTTTGAAGAGGCAAAGTCTTTTTTCAGGCCCGACCTCGCCCAATTGCACGACCCTTTCTTGCTCAACGACATGGAAAAAGCTGTTGACAGGATTGAACGGGCTAAAGAACTTGGCGAAAAAATAATGGTGTATGGCGATTACGATGTGGATGGCACCACCGCTGTAGCCCTCGTGTATTCCTTTTTGAAAGAAAACGGCTTTCAGCAACTCGATTATTATATCCCCGACAGGTACAGCGAAGGCTATGGCATTTCGTTTAAAGGTATAGATTTTGCTTTTGAACAGGGCTTTAAGCTAATAATTGCCCTCGATTGTGGTATAAAAGCCGTTGACAAGGTTAGCTATGCCAAAGAGCGTGGCATCGATTTTATAATTTGCGACCATCATCGCCCCGGCGACGAATTGCCCGATGCTGTTGCCGTACTCGATGCCAAAAGGCTCGATTCAAAATATCCGTTCGACGAGCTTTCGGGATGCGGGGTTGGCTATAAACTTATACAGGCTTACGCCCAAACGCACAACATTCCTTTCGATACTTTATTCAAATACCTCGACCTGGTAACCATAAGTATTGCTTCCGATATTGTACCTATAATTGGGGAAAACCGCATACTGGCACATTTTGGCTTAAAATTGATAAACACCAACCCACGCCCCGGTATCGAGTCTATTTTGGGCGTTGCCAACATTGTGCGCAAAACCGCGGAGGAAATAAGGAAAGAGGGCGGCGACAATGGGTTGTTGTTTAGCCGCGAACTTACCATCAGCGATATGGTTTTTGTGGTCGGCCCCCGCATCAACGCTGCCGGTCGCATTGAAAGCGGGCGCAATTCGGTGAAGCTACTGGTGTCGCCCGATATGGAAACAGCAGGCAGTATTGCACAGCAAATCAACGATTTTAATACCGAACGCCGCACTTTGGATACGCAAATTACCCTGGAGGCGCTCGATTTGATTGATAAGGACAAAAAACTCCGCAAAGCACGCGCAACCGTGGTTTTTAACCCCAACTGGCACAAAGGCGTTATTGGCATTGTGGCCTCGCGCCTTACCGAAACCTACTACCGCCCAACGGTTGTGCTCACGCAATCGAATGGATTGATTACCGGTTCGGCACGTTCGGTAAAGGATTTTGATGTTTACGATGCCATTGATGCATGCAGCGATTTGCTGGAACACTTTGGCGGGCATAAGTATGCGGCAGGCTTATCGTTGAAGCCCGAAAACCTTGAACTTTTCAAGGAAAGGTTCAACGCCATAGTTTCGGAAAGCATAACCGACGAAATGCTGATACCCGAAGTAGAAGTTGACCTGGAAGTGAACCTGAACCAGATTATGCCCAAATTCCTCCGTATCCTGAAACAGTTTGCGCCATTCGGGCCTGGTAACATGTCGCCGGTATTTATGACCCGCGACACGGTTGATTCGGGCTATGCCCGCATTGTTGGCAAAAACCATGTAAAACTCACCGTTTACCAGGAATCGGTGCGCAGTGCGCCATATTCAGGCATTGCTTTTCAGCAGGGAGGAAAATTCGATGCCATACAGCAAGGCCAAAGCATGAACATCTGCTACCACATTGAAGAAAATGAATGGAACGGGGTTAAAAACATCCAATTAAACATTAAGGATATCCGCTTTAGCGACGAAGGCTAAACTGTTATTTAGGCTAATTCTTATTTTGAGGTTCTATCTTACTGTCATCAAAACTAAAACTTTGGTCAAAATAGTTTAGATTTTTTACTTTTTGCTTGATCAAAAAGTAACCAAAAATCAAGGCTCGATAGAAATACAATGTGTTTCTAAACCGAAGGTATCTTCCCGCAATACAAGGCATGGGAGATGGCACAATCCCATACTTTTGTCGTTGCTGTGTATTGCTACGCACATGCCCTACACACATACCTCCGGCTAA
>CAJAXK010000293.1 GCA_903946925.1 uncultured Bacteroidales bacterium
AGCTCTTTGTCGTTGATCACTTCCAGTATTTCAGAACCATTGCTTTCATAACCGGTAACTTTTGCAGGGAAAATACCTTGTCCCATGGTAAAGTTTCGGGTAAATTTCAGGCCAGTGCTGAGAACGCCCACTTTTTTAATAATGTCATTGCTTACGGTTGGAAAATCGTTGGCATTGCCCCAGGAACACAGCTGGTATTCCGAAACTGAGGTTGTGTCGTAAATGTAGATGATGCTTTTGGATGCATCCACACGTTTATTTTTGCCAGCAGCCTTGGCAGCTTTGGGTGCTCCGGAGGTGGTAACAAAAGTTTTGTCGCCATAAGCCATGAGCGGGACACCTTGTCGGTTGAATTGAATTTTGGTCATAAGATTACTTGTTTGCCGTTCCATTCGATGATATTGTCAATGCGGACAGGGTAAATATGCGCAATAGGATCCAGCCTATCATTAACAGGCCGCACACCCCTCATTCGGTTTTCGGCTACGTTCATGTTCAAACCGGTAGCAATAGCCCTGGGTAGGAAAACCGATTCGCCGTTTATTTTGATAAAGCGGATAGAGAAAGTTACCTGATGGCCTTGTGGATCGGATTTGATGTCGTACTCCCGGAGCATGTCGATGCGGCGGATTTTGGGCATGGGATGTTTTTGGGGCAAACATACTCCCAAGGCTGGTTTCAGGAAAGGACAAAAAAAATCCCGGTTGTTAGCCGGGATTGGAGGGATTTTAGGAAATTATATTTGGTTTCTATGAGATAGACTAGTATTCCGATAAGGTTAACAACGATATCACCATATTGAGATAGCCGTTCCAAATTTGACCATTTCTATTGACAGGGTGACCGAAAAAGTCGCACTGACAAGTATATCTAATAGTCTTTGAGGCAACGGACTTGAAAACCGAATGCCTTTTGGTCGCCACCCATATCTATGCCACTAGAGTAAAAATAAAGGTACTCTGAATGACTATCATCGATCTGTGTACTGCTATTGTAGGATCCAAAAGATCCACGT
Source organism: uncultured Bacteroidales bacterium (assembly GCA_903946925.1). Classification (GTDB taxonomy): domain Bacteria; phylum Bacteroidota; class Bacteroidia; order Bacteroidales; family UBA4417; genus UBA4417. Next base: position 1,016 of record CAJAXK010000293.1, read on the forward strand.
TCGCCGAGCGAACCATCAAGGCGGAGGTAGCCTCCAGCATGGAGTTTCAGACTTGAGCTATATGGTCCTGACCAGAAGGTCCAACCTCCGCTTGAAACAACGTTGGACCATTCGGTGCTTGTAGGCAAACGCCATCCGCTTCCAAGTTCGAGGGTGCAGGGATCGTTGGTGGCAAGCCAATTGGAGTTTTCGCTTATTGGGTAAATCCAGGCAGTAGCAGGTGTACGCGAGGAGCCATCGTGTTTATAACCTTGTTTTTTATTAAACTGCCAGTACCAGCCTGCAGCGGCTTCACTATTATCACTAACAGAAGTTGCTTGGTTTGTTGCACCTAGGTTGCTAGTTATCCAACATTTTGTGGTTGCGCCTGGTATATTGGTAACTATGCCATATGTAACAGTTTTTGAAACTGGAGCAACAGTATTTACCACATGGTTGATTGTAATAAATGGTTCACAAACAACCAAGGTTGTTATATTTAACTCATTTCCATAAGCTGTTCCAAGGCTATTAACGGCATAAGCACGTAAATAATAATTTTCATTCGGTGTTAAACCAATAATTTCACTTGTATATATACCAATACTGTCTCCATCTGAAGTATGATTGTCAGTTATTGTTGGATTAGTATTTAACCCCCAACAAATTCCTCTAGCTGATACAGGCGCATCTCCTTCATCTGTTATTAAGCCTCCACTTATTGCAGTGGTTGGGGTTATATTAGTTACTGCAATTGTGCTCAGTGTCGGTATTCCTTGAATCAATGTATTTAGTATTAAGTTATTTCCATAAGCCGTACCAAAACCATTTGTAGCATAAGCCCTTACATAATATTGGGTATTAGGTATAAGGCCCGTAATATTGCTAAAAAATTCACCAGTTCCCATTCCGTCAATAGTATAGCTATCAGCAATTGTAGGATTGGCAACCGTGCTCCAACAAACTCCTCTTGACGTTACCGCTGATCCTCCATCAGATGTTACATTACCGCCATTCGTGGCAGTTGTCTGCGTAATATCTGAAAATAAAGCAGTTGTAACAAATGGTGCTTCCGCTAAAACTCTAAGGCAACGGATTGAATATCCTTGAAACTTAACGCTTTCAGTAATATATACGGCTTCACTACTTAGGAAAATCACCCTACCGAAAGACGTATTACTCTGTGTTCCGCTCCAGTATATGCCCCAGTTGCCACGAAAACCTAACAAACCACCATTCAGATAGCCTGCACCATGAAGCTTAAGGTTGGATTCAAATACATTATTCCAGTTAGTCCAACCTCCCGTGGCATCAACATTAGTCCATTCTGTATTAGTTGGTAATCGCCATTCAATACCTATTTCAAGAGTGCATGGATCGTTGATCGCAAGCCAATCAGAATTTTCGGTAAAAGTGTTCCAGCTTGTGTTGGGTGTGCATGACGTGCCATCATTCATATACCCTTGCGTGCGATTAAACTTCCAGTACCAGCCTGCTGCAGCTTCGGTTGAATCAGGAACAGAAGTTGCCTGATTAGTGGCACCAAGATTACTGGTAATCCAACATTTTGAGCTTTCGCCGGGGATGTTGGCAACTGTGCTATAGGTAACAGTTTTACTAACTGGGGCCACTGAATCAGCTATATGGTTAACTGTAATGGGGCATCCGCATAAAAAAGTAGGGGAAGTCGTAAATGTCAATTCGGTGCCGTAGGCTGTGTCGACGCTGTTGGTTGCAAATGCCCTAACATAGTACATAGTATTTGATGCAAGGCCAGTAAGGGTGCTAACATAAGTACCTAAACCTGTGCCATCAGAGGTATGGTAACCATCAGCAGTAGGGTTTGAAGCAATATTCCAACAAACACCCCTCGCTGTTACTTTATTGGATGCCCCAGACATTGAAACGTTTCCTCCACTTTTGGCAGAAGCTGAACAAATATTTGTAATTGTGGTGGTGGTAACAACAGGTAATTCTAGGCTCGTAAAATCTACCTGGCTTCCATATGCAGTGCCTATGCTATTGGTAGCATACGACCTCAAATAATAATGTGTACTGGGTGTAAGTTCAGTTAGGTTGCTTATAAAAATGCCTGACCCTACCCCATCAGTGGTATGACTATCCGTAATCGTGGGATTAATTACAGTACTCCAGCAAACGCCACGAGCTGTTACAGTAGCTCCACCATCTGTTGTAATAATGCCCCCACTATTTGCAAAGGTTTGGGTGAGGTTTGTAACCGAAGCAGTCGAAACGGTTGGTACCGTGTTAGTACTTCCGGCAACTTTGAGGCAACGGGCGGAAAAGCCTAATGCCTTGTTGGTAAAGCTTATTTTGCTATCACTACTATACATATACATATTTCTACCGTTGCTTGCATCATACTGCGTACTACTCCAATAGTCGCCAATGGAACCTCGGTTAGTGATAAAACCACTACTGTTGAGCAAATAGCCAGCAGCATGAAGCTTAAGACCTGAGTCGAATGGGCCGGTCCAGGCAGACCAGACCCCACTTCCATCCACGTTTGTCCATTCGGTACTAGTTGGGAGGCGCCAACCACTACCAAGTTCAATATTACATGGGTCGTTGGCGACAATCCAATCTGAGTTTTCTATTATGCTGCCAATCCATGCAGTTGGTGGCGTGCGGGTGGTACCATCGTGCTTATATCCTTGTTTTCGATTAAATTGCCAATACCAACCGGCGGATGCATCTGTTGCATCACTAACGGAGCTGGCTTGGTTATTTGCTCCCAGATTCTGAGTTATCCAACACTTTGTGGGTTCGCCAGGGATATTGGTAACTGTATTATATGTTACTGTTTTAGTAACCGGAACAACTGTACTAGCTATATGACTAATAGTGTATGAACCACATGATCCTAATGTGGTAAAATTTATTTCGTTGCCGTATTCGGTACCCGCACTATTTGTGGCATAAGCTCTAACATAATAGGGGGTATTGGAATCCAGATTAATTAGACTACTTGAAAACAAACCATTTCCTGTACCATCAATTGTATAATTGTTGGCGGTAGTAGGGTTCGATGAAGTCCCATAGCACACACCTCGAGCAAATACATTTGCTCCTCCATCAAAAGTTACATAGCCTCCACCAATAGCCGAGCTTTGGGTTATCAAATTGCTGATTTCCACTGTGCTTATAACCGGCAGTATCGGGTTCAAAAGAGTAGAAAATGACAACTCTTCTCCATATGAGGTTCCAGCACTATTGGTTGCATACGCCCTAATGTAATAAAGTGTATTTGGGGTTAAATCAGACAAGTTGCTTGCAAAAATACCATATCCAGTTCCGTCTGAAGTGTGACTATTTACAATGGTAGGGTTTGGCGAAGTGCTCCAACACACTCCGCGTACTGTTTCTGATGAAACTCCATAGGAAGTTACATTGCCACCTGATACTGCTGTTATTGGCCCTATATTGTAAACGGTAGCAGTAGTAACTGTTGGGGTTACGTCAGGAACGCCATTGTTACTAAGGCAACGAGCAGTATACCCCGTGGCCTTGCTGCTACCAGCGACACTGCTAGAATTGTTACTGAAATTCAGAAGCCATCCAAAAGATAAATTACTCTGGGTGTTGCTCCAATAACTGCCGTAAGAACCACGGTTGCCGAGTGAACCATCATTTAGAACTAGTGAGCCTGCTGCATGAAGCTTCAAAGCAGAGTTCCATAGGCTGTTCCAATCAGTCCAATTGGCGGTTGCATCAACATTGATCCATTCCGTATTTGTAGGTATGCGCCAGCCACTTCCCAATTCAAGGGCACATGGATCGTTGGCGGCAAGCCAATCAGAGTTTTCGCTAATGCTGTTTATCCAGGTAGTTACTGGTGTTCGGGTAGTGCCATCGTGTTTATAACCTTGTTTTTTGTTAAACTGCCAATACCAACCAGCGCTGGTTTCGTTAGCATCACTCACAGATGTTGCCTGATTAGTGGCTCCCAGATTTCTAGTAATCCAGCATCTTGAGCTTTCACCGGGAATGTTGGTAACTGTGCCATAGGTTACTATTTTAGTAACCGGAGCTATTGAATCGGCCAGATGGTTGATGGTCAAGGGGCATCCGCAGAAAAATGAAGGCAAGGTTGTAAATGTCAACTCAGCTCCATAGGCTGTGCCAACGCTGTTGGTAGCATAAGCTCTCACATAATATAATGTATTAGCGTTCAAGCTGGTAAGGCTGTTTACAAAAGCACCAACGCCAATGCCATTAGAGGTGTGATTATCAGCTATAGTAGGGTTTGCAGAAGTATTCCAACAAATACCCCGAGCAATAATATCAGTTCCTCCAGACCCCGTTACAACCCCACCACAGTCGGCATTGGATGAACAAATGTTTGTTACAGCATTTGTTGTCACAGTTGGGAGTGCCAGAGTTGTAAAACTCAACTCACTGCCATACGCAGTGCCAATACTGTTGGTCGCATAAGCCCTAATATAATAGGTTGTATATTCATTGAGGCCGGAGAGATTGCTTACAAACAACCCCTTTCCAGTCCCATCAGTGGTATGACTGTCAGTTATTGTTGGATACATCGAAGTGCTCCAGCAAATACCTCGATATAATACTGCAGCCCCGCCATCGGATATCACATTTCCTCCACTTGTGGCTGTAGTTTGAGTTATATTTGAGGCCAAATTAGTACTAATTGTAGGTATTTCTTGGATTAGAGTGGTTAGGGTCAAGTTATTTCCGTAGGACGTCCCAGTACTATTGGTTGAATATGCCCTGATAAAGTATAATGTATTTGGAATTAACCCGGTAATATTGCTGACGAATGCTCCTATTCCAGTACCATCAGAAGTATGATTATCTGTAGTAGAGGGATTAGCAAAATTGCTCCAACAAACTCCTCTTGCAGTTACAACGGCTCCTCCATCTATTGAAATATTGCCTCCACTTATGGCAGTGTTTTGGCTGATATTTGTAATTGAGGCTGTTGTAATAGTAGGTGTTTCCAGTATGTTTCTTAAGCAACGCACACTAAAGCCTAGCGCCTTACTTGAGTTGCTTGTGCTGCTTTGACCACTCTCAAAAAGCAGGTGGTGACTATTAGTTGCATTATACTGAGTGCTGCTTTGGTAATAGCCTTTGATACCTCGGTATTCAAGTGAGCCATTTGCGGAATACAACCAACCTGCAGCATGAAGTTTCAGGCCGGAATTCCAAGGATCGCTCCATGATGCCCAGTTTCCAGTGGCATCAATATTATTCCATTCTGCATTTGTTGGGATACGCCAACCTAACCCGATTTCAATATTACATGGGTCGTTTGCTGCTATCCAATCCGAACTTTCACTGATATTGGTTATCCAGGTACTATTAGGTGTTCGTATTGTACCATTGTGTTTGTATCCTTGTTTGCGGTTGAACTGCCAATACCAGCCTGCTGATGCCTCCGTAGTATCGGTAACTTCATTAGCCTGTTGATCCGCACCCAGATTGCTAGTAATCCAACACTTAGAACTTTCTCCTGGTAAATTAGCAACTGTATTATATTCTACAGTTTTTGTAACTGGAGCAACAGCATCCGCAGTATGATCAACTAGGATAGGTGAACCACATGTCAAGGTAGTAAAACTAAGCTCATTTCCATAAGAAGTGCCGAAAATATTTGTTGCATAAGCTCGAATAAAATAGGCATTGCCAGATGTCAAGCCATAAACAGAAATTGAAAAACTACCTGTTCCGCCACCATCAGAAATATGACTGTTTGCTATGGTAGGATTACCACTTGTGCTCCAGCATACGCCCTTAGATGTTACAGGTGCATCACCTTGATTTGTAATGTTCCCCCCACTTGTAGCTGTAGTTTGTGCAATACTTGTGGTCACGGTTGTAGTAACACTTGGCGCCCCTTGGATTAGCGTGTTTACAATTAGGTTAATTCCATAGGCTGTGCCGACACCATTTGTGGCATAAGCCCTAACATAATATTGGACATTCGGGGTCAGGCCTGAAAGATTGCTTATAAATTCACCATTACCCATTCCATCCGAAGTATGGTTGTCAGCTATAGTCGGCGAGGCGATTGTACTCCAACATACTCCCTTAGAGGTTACAGGAGATCCTCCATCCGATATAACATTACCCCCATTCGAGGCAGTTGTTTGTGTAATATTTGTAAATGAGGAAGTCGTAACTACTGGCTTTTCATGTATTATTCTTAGGCAACGGGCTGTAAAGCCGTAGGCCTTGTTGGTGCTGTTCATGTAGCTGTAGCCACTGCCGAAGAAAAGATACCATCCGTTGTTGACATTGATCTGGGCATTGCTCCAGTAGTTACCGTTGACCCCACGGCTTAAAAGGGAGCCACCAATGTAGTTCAAGTAGCCTGCGCCATGGAGTTTTAAGTTTGACTCGTAAGGATTGGTCCAGGTTGTCCATCCTCCAATGGCATCCACATTTGCCCATTCAGTGGAAGTAGGCAAACGCCATTCGCTGCCAAGTTCCAATGTGCATGGGTCTTTATCTGCTTCCCAGGCTGCATTGAGGTTGTCGTTTGTAACATCCCATAATATAGATGGTGTGCGGGTAGTACCATTGTGTTTATACCCTTGCTTTCTGTTAAACTGAAAATACCAGCCTGCACTGGCTTCGGCAGCATCAGTAGCAGATGTTGCTTGGTTGGCTGCTCCCAGGTTTTGGGTTATCCAACACTTGTTAGGTTCGCCAGGGATGTTAGCTACAGTGCTATATGTTACAGTTTTATCAATTGGAGCCACACTATCTGTGGTTGTATGATTCACAACTAATGTTGAGCTTCCGCAAATGCCCCATAAAGAAGTAAAGCTAACCTCGTTACCGTAAGCAATTCCAATACTATTAATAGCATAAGCCCGTAAATAATAGGTAATATTAGATGTTAGTCCATTAATCGAACTGGTAAAATCTATAGTGCTATCCCCATCCAAAGTATGATTATCTGATATTGTTGGATAAGTAGTTGTTCCCCAACAAATACCTTTTGCAGTTATCGGTGTATCGCCTTCACTTAAAATAATTCCACCGCTTGTTGCAGTTGTTTGGGTGATGTTGGTTGCAGCTTTCGTACTAAGTGTTGGTATCCCCTGGATTAGAGTGCTAAATGTCATAGTATTCCCATAAGCGGTACCAATGCTATTTGTTGCATAAGCCCTAACATAGTAGAAAGTGTTAGGGGTAAGATTGGTAATATTACTAACAAATATTCCTGTTCCTATTCCATCAGTTGTAATGCTGTCAGCTATGGTTGGATCAGGGATCACACTCCAACAAACGCCTTTACTAATAACTGGTGCAACACCAATATTAGAAACAGTGCCTCCGCAAAACGAGCTGGTTTGGGTTATGTTTGTTATTGAGGTTGTTATAACTGTCGGTTCTGATGCATCCCTAAGACAACGGACAGATAATCCGTAAGCTTTTAAAAGGCTGTTGTCCATATAACAGTTAATATTATCAAAATTCAAACTCCACCCTTCGATAGTGCTGGATTGTGTGCTGCTCCAATAGTAGCCGCCATAGCCTCTATTTATCAATAAACCATCACTATTATCTAAAACACCAGCAGCATGTAGTTTCAAATCAGAATCCCAAACCTCATACCAGTTTGTCCAATTGCCACTTGCAACCAAATTTATCCACTCAGTTTTGGTCGGTATTCGCCAGCCACTTCCAAACTCATCCGGGCATGGATCGTTTATTTGCATCCAATTGGCGTTTTCATTGATAGAAGATATCCATGTGGAATTAGGCATTAAGGTTATGCCATTATTTTTAAACCCTTTCTTACGGTTAAATTGCCAGTACCAACCCGCCGAAGCTTCGGTTGAATCGTCAACTGATAATGCCAGGTTGCTTGCACCTAAGTTGCTGGTTATCCAACATTTTGCTGGCTCACCCGGTATTAAGGTCGCGGTTCCATACGTTGCAGTTTTATCTAAAGGTGCAACCCCTCCCATGGCAACATGATTAATGGTTAATGTTGAAGTACCGCATACCCATTCCGAAGTGGTGGTATTCAACTCATTTCCATAAACCGTACCCTCAAAGTTTGTTGCATAAGCACGGATAAAGTATGTTGTGTAAGGCGATAAGCTTTTAAGATAACTTGTAAATGATCCTGCTCCACTGCCAACAATGGAAGTATCGTTTGAAAGGGTAGGATTTGGGGAAACACCCCAGCAGATACCCCGTGCAGTAACTGGTGAAGACCCTTGTGATACAACAGTACCTCCGCAATAGGCTGTTCCGTATTGGGTGTTTATCAGGTTGGTAGTTACAACGAGTGTGTTTGGAGAGTCAGGATAATACGACCTTGCAAAAACAGAAGCATTGTTATCTACCATAATCATATCAAGTGCATCAGAAACACCATCGCCATTTGCATCTGCGGCATGGTAGCCAGTGGTAAATTGGCTTGATTGTTCGCCAAGTATAGTTAAATCGTCGTCATTGACAAATCCATCCTGATTAATGTCACCAGCATAAATAGTATACCGGCTGCCAATTAATTTTAGATTATTGTTGAAAGCCTTCTTAAAATCGTTAGCGAAATTGTATTCTACTGTATCCTGATTGATAGGAATTGGAAAAGCTGACCAGGTTTCAATGCTGTTGCGGTGTCTAACCACAAGGTAATAATTACCTGCAATATTACCAGGTAAATAGACTGTAAATTGTCCGTTTTGATTAACATTTACTGAATCTTTTTGATATACTACCGAATACGGGAAAACTTCCTGAGCCAATTTAATTGTAACCTGATCAGCAATTGTTCCCGAAAAATTGCCACCACTGTTACCTTGAGCTTTAAGCATCGAACCTGAACTTTCATTATACAGTCCCTCAAGGCATACTTCAAGTTTAAGCGATTTTATTGGCTTAGTAATTTTTATATCATCTACATAAAGGTAGCTTTGGTCGATTGCTGAATAGCAATTAAAGCCAAAGTAAAATATACCCGATACTGTTGGTGTAAAGTAGCAATATGCATTTTGTATCATGGCCTGGTTAATTGTTGGTAAATCGAACAACAAATTGGTCATAGCTGTATTATTGGGAGAGGCTCCGTATAGTACCTTAAGTTTTTCATTATAGTTAGTGACGTCATTGCCATATTTAAAATCTAGACGATAAACTGTACCACCAATCAAGTTAACGCCTCTGGTATAAAACCAAGCATTAGCAGCATATTGCGGATGAAAAGAATATTTTAATGCTTTAGTAGCAAAGCCATTTCCAGGGTTTGAAACAGTAATCCAATTATTTCCAGTACCAGTATTTTGGATAGAGGTACAACTTGGCAAAGCAGGCACAATTGCAGATTCAAAATTCTCAGTATAAGGAACATTATATATGTTACAAGGCGTTGTCGCATTGGCCAATTCACCACTGGAATAAATTGTACCTGTGTAAGGGTATAAAGCATAATAGTATTTAGTATTTTGATTCAGACCTGTATGATAAATGGGTGAGGTTGTTCCATTATAAATTAAAGTTCCCCCGGCAAAAGTATTTCCAATTGATGGCGGCGTACCTGAAGGATTAGAAAATGATCCCGAATTATTCCAAACAATTACTACATTATTTGATGCATTTGGGGTGAAAGATAAATTAATCTGGCTTGGATTTATGGCTGTAGCATTAAAATTTGTTGGGCCTATTCCTGCAATATCAGTCCAAGAAGTACCAACTCTTATTCCATCAATCAACAGATTTTCTGATACATTATACTGTCGGATCGCCACTGAACCGGGATTAATATCTTGAATCGCTGCATTTGTAAGAGGACCAATTGTTGGGGTGGCAGGCTCTGTTGAAGGAAATGAGCTATCAAAAATATACATACTTACAATATCATTGAGAGTCCCACTTACAATCTGATACTTTACTACAAGTAAATAAGTATTTCCAATTGTGAAGGTTGTACCGGCGTAAGTTCCAGTGCTGCTTCCAAAACTGACACCAAAATGGTTGGTGGCATCCATAAATACTCTCCCCAGGAAATTAGTGCCAGCAGGGTTAGTACTGAAATGAAAAAAATACCCTGGAGCAACAGTGGTTATTTTTACCATAAATGCAGCATAAACAGTTCCTGAATTCTGTGTTGTAAAAGCTTTATAAATATCTTCGCCAGAATAGTCAACCAAGGCTGCATTCCCAATTCCGGAACCAATATATCCTGGGAAGGTTAAACCTCCAGCATTTACCGTAATTGGTGCACTTCCGGTAGCTGAATATGCAATCCATCCATGAGCCGTAAGAAGATCCCCGGATGGATATTCGAAATTCTCATTCAGCAAAGGGGCTTGCGCACTACTTTGTTCAAGAAAACATAAACAAAATAGAACTTTTAATATAATTGTGAGGTGTTTAATTTCGTTTTTCGCTGTTTTTTTTAAGTTCATTAGAATTGTTAAGACCCATTCCGAAAATTTATCCATAGCATTAAATATTAATCGTTTATTCATATGTAGTTGTTTTGAACTCGGAAATATATGCCCTCCCATAAATAACACTAAACCTATCAATCACTTTTACCAACAAATCCAGAGCCCTCAGATATGTTTTCAAAAATTCATTTCAATCTAAAGTTACGAGACCTCTAAATTAGTTAATTTTACGAAATTTTAACAAAAAAAAATTTTCTTCAGAATATTGTAAATGAGAAAGATATAATAAAGTAAAATTTTCGTTTATTCATTATAAGTTATATCATTCATTAGTTTGCATAATAATTTGTTGTTTTAAATCGAACTTCATTTCATTTACTCAATTGATTTTTAATAGCATTTTGTATATACTGTTTTTTAAGTTATCTTTCGCAGGAAATTTGGGCAAAATCAAATTTCAGATTCCATTTTTTTAGGAATTAAACATCTAATAGAGCGAGAAAGGAATAAAGTCAGAATTTTTTTTTCATAGTGACAATTAAAAAGCCAGCCGTTAAAGTGGCTTTTGAGTGATTCAGAATTGGTTTTGATTAACTGCCTGTCTTTTTATACTCAAAAAGTGGATAGCCTTTAATCCTTCCAATGTTGTTGTTGAAAAGAGCCCAAAGGTTTGGGTCCTGGAACTTGAAATGCATTGTACCTTTTTTGAACCCTTTAAAATCGAAGAATCCCCAGGAATACCATTTGCCAAACTCACATTTCATATCAGAAACAAACCGGCTTAGAGGGGTGCATTTATCATAATTCATCCCGGTA
>CAJAXK010000294.1 GCA_903946925.1 uncultured Bacteroidales bacterium
CCGATCTGTATAATTTAAATTGAAATGCCATAGACCGAATAATTTAATATTAACTTAATTTACTGATTCTGTGAATTGAAAGGAATTCGATCCCATTTCTGTGAAGATGGCCTTTAACCGCTAATTCTTTATTTGAGATTCAATAGGGCTTTAATCAAAACAAAACCTGTGGCAAAAATCAAGGTTTTCGGTGATGGTTCTTGCTTGGGGCGAAACCGGTTTGAAAAGCGTTTGGATAGATGTTTTGTTTATCACGCAAAATGCGTAACGCATTTTGCGTGATAAATAAGAAGGTTTTGCCAATTCGCAGGAAAACCTCAGCGTCATTTTAAATATCAGAAGGGAAGATATGGGTTTTAAACTAATCTAGTTTTTCTGAGTAAGTACAACTTTAGTCTGATCCGACTTAGCTATTTTTTTCAAGAATGCAACAAAATCAGGATATTCGGCAGCTTCATATCTGCCAGAAAACAGAATGAAATAGCGGTAACAATATAGTTTTTTGTCAAGCTTTTCAACCGACAGCATATATTTTCCAAATTTTGAATCTATAAGCTGTTTATCAGGAATAAACTCAGTGTCAAATCCATCTGGTATCGTAACTGTTACTGAATCGCAATCGGAGAATGTACTCCTTATAACAACAGGATTCACCCTTTGGGTGCTACTTCGCGGAATGTTCAAACCCCGATCGGGCATAATTACCGGAACAAAAAAACGGTTACCACTTCTTGATGCAAATGCAGGAACGAACAGTTCAACCTCCTCAGTTCCAACTGGAATAAAATCTCCGGTTAAATTATATGTGAGCGAATTGATTATACAATCGGAGTATCCCACACGTTTAACATACTGTTTTCTTTGGTTTTCAGGGCTATCGTATTTTATTGCTTCAAATGCTTCACTTTGAAGTGCCTTGTTTTGAGTAGATATTTTTAGAGAAGCATCTCCCTTATTATCAATATTTACTGAGGCTTTTCGCAAGCTGCTATTATCTTTGGCACTATAAACAATTGTCTTTACAAGAGTTCCTCCAGAATCATTCACTATAAGGGCATCGCGATTGTCGGTAAATGATCCCAGGAAACCAAATGCATTTCGTTGGCTTGTGCATTCAAGCCAGATAGTATCCCGATCATCGGGCATACAAAGTATGATGTGGTTAAATTGCTCACTTGGGAAATCGGAAATGAGTGGTGCAGAATTATTGCCTGCTTTTACGATGCTGTAATAGGATTCAATCCCAATAGATTTAAGCAATGCCTTGGTATAATTTACTAAACCTTTACAGTCGCCATATCCCTTTTTATCCACATAATCGGCAGGAATAGGTTGCCATCCTCCAATCTCAACCTGTACACCAACATACCGTGTGCGATCCTGCATGTACTGATACACTTTTTTGATTTTGCTCCGTTTATCCTTACATTCTTTTACCAAATCCTCTAATTTTTTCACCGTTTCAGGGGGTAATTGGTCCCTGCCGTGAATAAGATATGACCGGAATTTCCCCAAATCATCCCAACTATTAAATGAATAGTCGTAATCCTCATATTTTATTCGATCGGGGGCAAGAAGAAGAAAAGGGATCAGTTCATAATAAGGAGGACTGTAGGGCTCTGTTTCAATTGCTGCTATGTTGCTGATTTTCCATAAATAAACTTCGTTTTGAGCATCGCTGGTTATCATTGCTTTAGGCATCTGATAAACTTCTTTTATCCTTGGAACCTGAGCTTTTGGGGTAATAAGTGTTAATGATGCTTGCTGAAGCGACATGTTTGTTGAAGTAATAGGCTGCCAGGATGGATAATAAGCAACAATCTTGCTTTTTACTTCGTAAGAGTACTCAATTGTAACTGGATATTGGGCAAATGACGGGGATACAACCTTACAACGATCATCCGAATAAAGTGTCCCTTCCGGCGTGGCGCTTTCATCGGTAACGTCGAGGGTTTTAAATGAGTGGGTAATATCTTCTCCGATAGCATTATAAATCTTGAATTTTAAATAATTAACCGAGGAATTGTTGTCATAAAAAACCCTGATTTCTGCATCATCAAGGGATTTTGAATTTAAAAGTGTTACTGCATACATTACAGTATTTAGTGCTTTAAAATCATCATACACATGGAAAGTAGTTTCAGAAACCCGCAGTACGCAGTTGGCATTTTTTTTAAGCGAATCCGGAATTTCAGAAATGCTGTATTTAAGTCCGCCGCCAGCTAAAGCAACCGCAGAAATTATTTGGATAAAAATCAGTGTTGATACTATAATTTTCTTCAAGGTCAGCCTTTTTTAAGTACAATTTGTTCCGCGTGTTTAGCAACAATAATACGGAAAAACTCCTTAAGCTGATCGTACTCCTCGGGCAGGAACATATTTTTATTTATTTTCAATGTGCTGATAATCTGTAAAACACCTGAATTTTCCTGTAAAGCACACTTGAAAAATCCGGCCTTATTAGGGAGTAGTATTGAGGTTGCCTGTGGTAATTGTTCAACAGACCAACCTGCAGGGATAGTTAAGTTAAAAATATAGTTTTCCTTGATCGGACAGCTAAAATCAACCGGATAAACCCTTTTCTCGAACTTAAAAGGATTAGTCGATTGCGCAAATTCGGACAGAATGTTCAAATATAACCGATCGCCTGCAACTTGTGCCAGATCAGGTATTTCGAGGGAATAAATTTCAGTTAAAGGTTTCTCGAGAGTATCAAGGTTTAAGATGTGAAAATCGGTAACTGTGCAGGCTTGATGTGCACTTGTAAATTCTTCAATAAACTCCTTTTCATTTTTACCTATGTAGCTGTTACGCCGGTCATTCCCATCTAATCCCGCACTAATTACAGTGCACTTGCCTTTCATGGAACCGTCTTCGTTAAGATTCAGGTCAACTTGGGTAAAAGTGTTCTTTAACTCGGCATTTAGCAATTGTATCCATCTGGAATTCTTTTTCGAAATCACCCTTCCTTTACCGTTCAAACAGCGTTCGGGGAGAGTGTTAAAAAGCAGGTAATTAGCTGTGGCATCGAGCAAGTAACTCGATGTATCAATTTTGACTACGGCTACAACATAATTAAATTTTGCAAGTATCGGGTACGTCTCCTGGATGCGTCCATGGTTTCTTGTGCTAAGAATTACCGGTTCACAGTCATAACCTGCTTCTTTTAGTATTGCCACCAACATCATGTTAATATCAGCAACGGAACCTGAGCGCTCTTCGTAAACTTTTTTAGGTACATTGTTGACAAATATCCCATAAGTGCCATCCCATTTCATCCTATACTTAACATGGTCAAAAATAGCATTTACTTTTTCAACATTTGTGGTTGCTTGTCCTGTTATGGCTGGAAGCTTGTCCGAAATAAAGTCACCTTTTTTGATCATTAAACCAAAATCGGCATTTTCGAGCAATTTATCGTTTAGCGTTTCCCAAGTGTTCATTACCTCTTCGATTGGTGAACCAGGGATTTTTATAACAGATAATTCAAACTCGATTTTCGATACATAATCACTAACAGTTGTTATAAAAGGTTCCGTTTTCATGGCTGGAACTTCCATAGCTACCCATCGGTATTCGTCTGCAGGCAGAGTAAATGTTTCTGAATGGGCGGGTGTGCGTTTAACCGCACCCAAAACTTGTTCACTACTGGATTCCGCTTCATAATGTACGGTAAATTTTTGTTGCACCTTGCTATTATCACTAATCGCAAATGGGATATAACCTTGTGATAAAAATTTATATGCGTAATATTCAGGGATTTTCACTTTATATTCGCTCCAGTAAACAGGGATATCCATTTGAAATGTCCATGGTTGCAGGTTGAAAGTAAAATCTGAATGGATTTCATATTCAAACTCAATAATTGAATTTTCTTTAACAGCGGGCATTGCCACTTTTTGGATATTCCAGTGTTCGCTTTCCTCCTGTAGGAAAATATCTTCTTTCCTGACCTTGGTTTTTATCAATTCACCCTTTTCAAGATTGTACGTATAACCCTTGAATGAAGTAACAATTTCTTTGTCGTTGCCACTCTTGTATAGAGGTATTTCAATAGTTGCGTAAGAAGCCCCTTCCCGTTTAAGGATATGTATCCTGGCGTTGCGCTCGAAAATCAGAAAAAATCCATCTAAACCATAGTCAAACCGGGTATAGCCAACATCGGCAATAACTTCAGCTACGACTGAACTATCTTTTGTTTTAATTGAATTAAAATCTGCAACTGAGATATTTTCAAATTCAAAGTTTTTTTGCTGGGAAAAAGAGACAGTTGTGATGAAAAAGAGAACAATTAGTATTGTGTAGGCAAGCAAATGGTATTTCATATTTTAATTTATAGTGAAAGTAAATATGTGATTTGGAACGACAATAATACAATAATTATTGAAATAAACACCATCCAATAAAAAACAGGCTAATTCTTATTTTGAGGTGCTAATTAACAAACATTTGCTACAAGATTTATATTTTATTGTCCTTTTGTCTTGACACAAAAGACCAACTTAGCGAAGCGGTCTCATGAGTTCCTTTGAAAATAAGCAATGGGCGAATATAAAGCCAATCCTTACAAACTCAAATTTTACAATATTTACCAGAGCCTTCCGAACCGGTTTTCCCCCAAGCAAGAACAATCTTGCGAAGGACTGGCCTTATAAAAATACACTAGCGGTTCTTAGCCGGAGGTATGTGCGGAAGGCATGTGCGTAGCAATACACAGCAACAACAAAAGTATGGGATTGTGCCATCTTCCATGCCTTGTATTGCGGGAAGATACCTTCGGATTAGAAACGCATTGTATTTTTATAAAGCCTTGATTTTTTGTTTACTTTTTGATCAAGCAAAAAGTAAAAAAAAGCTAAAATATTTGTACCAAAGTTTTGGATTTGATGACAGTCAGATAGCAC
>CAJAXK010000295.1 GCA_903946925.1 uncultured Bacteroidales bacterium
CGCTTCAAAGCGCATATATTCATTCCAAACCTCCACTTCCTGGTGTAGCAGCGCCGTTCCAGCCTTATTTCCATTGGTCGTCGCTACATAATGGCTTTCAACTTTATCTGTCGAGTTTTTTAATTCGCTCAATGGAACATCGGGCGATGGAAAATTTGGATTTCCGGTCATCCTTTTTTCAATCGTTCTTCCCAGGGCAATCTTTACTGCAACGGGACACCGGATAAAGTCATAAACTATGCGAACTGTTCTCATATGACATTGAGTTTAGGTAAAACATCGCTGGGTACTTTATGAATATTCAATTTACTATTTCATTTCTAACATAACCTGGACAAGCCAGAACCAAACAGGAAAAAAGCGTAACTTTACTTAATGGAACTATTAACTGAAACATACAAAAGCAAAATAGCCTGCGTACTATCATGTTACGATAGGCTGATCCTCAGCGGCACACTACCGGAGATATCTTTTAGTCAAGGGATGACCAATTATATGTATCAAAATGAAGTTAAAATATTTGATTATCCCAAGTTTGCAGAGCCCTTTAAAGAAGCAATCCGTGCAAATGCTGAACGGATTTCCAAGGAGCAAGGCGTTGAAATTGAGTTTATCCGAAAAGCTGGTGTCAGAAAAGAATCAATCATTTTGGATAAAATCAATAAGAGGGGTAATCATCCCGGTATTGTTCATATTCTCTCTGTGATGGAGGCATGCAATACCTATAAACCCTGGCACGATAAAACAACAGGCAAAACATTTTTAAAACCGGACATAAGCAAATGCTTGCATTACTATTTTTATTTCATCGACGAGCAGGTTGGTCTTGGTTATGTGCGCGTTCCTACCTGGTGTCCCTTTCGTTTACAGGTTTACGTGAATGGTCACAATTTGCTGTCTTCGGAAATGAAAACGGCAGGGATTAAATATACCATGATAGACAATGCTTTTGATAACCTCGAAGATGCGGCCAAAGCACAAGAACTCTCGGACAATATTAGTATTGAAAAACTTCATCGAAAATTAGACGAATTTGCGTGGCAGTTTTGCCCCGTTTATAAAGACTTTAACCTGAGATACCATTGGAGTGTAATGCAAGCCGAGTATGCCACAGATGTTGTGTTCAGAAAACAAGAAGATTTACAACAGATCTACAGCGAACTCTTAGCAACAGCTATACACACAGTTAAACCAGATAACATCGCAACTTTTTTGGGTCACAAACTCGATCCCCGGTATGAAGGCGAAGTTGGAAACAATTACCATGTACGCATCGAAGGCAGTCGCATAAAGCATACGATGGGTACGGTTTCGATAAAAATGTACGATAAGTTCAGTAAAATACTGCGCATAGAAACAACATCCAATGACATAAGCTTTTTTAAACACTTCCGGGAGGTAGTACACCGTGACGGGTCAACGTCGTATGAGATGGCTTCGTTGAAGAAAAACATCTACAGCCTTTCCTTTCTGGCAGAAAACCTGAAAGCCTCAAATAAAAGATATTTGGAGTTTATCTCAGCTTTCGACAACAAAGAAGTTGGAAGGGAAAGACTTGAGAAGGTCACTTCATCGAAAAGTGAGAATAATCGGAACTACAAAGGCTTTAACTTATTTAGCAAAGAAGACCTAATTATTTTAATGGCAATTCTTCGGGGTGAGTTTAACATTAGTGGCTTTAGAAACAAAAACATGCAAAAACTGCTCGGTTTTAATGGTGGCAAAATAAGCCGGTTAATCAAACGGTTAAGGGTACACGGATTAATAAAAAAGGCCACCGATTCGTACAAATATTACCTCACCAAGATCGGAAAAGAAACAATTATTATGGCTCAGAAAATTAAAGAATTGGTGTTGGTGCCAGCATATTGTTATTGAATATTATGCCAAAAAAAACATCAAAATAAAAAATAAGGTACTAATGGATCAGAAGTCTCCGTACAAGACCTATATCAACAAAACCATCCCAATGTTGAATAATATCGCAGAATATTACAGAAATTCCAATGGGGAGACTAAGAAGAAGATACTTGGTTGCATCTTTTCAGAAAAAATCGTTTTAGAAAAAGGGAAAGTTGCAACCTTTTCTTTTACTACTCCTGTTCGAG
>CAJAXK010000296.1 GCA_903946925.1 uncultured Bacteroidales bacterium
CTTAAATGCCATTACATCTACCTACGACCCTCCTGCAAACCTCACAGCAACAACCTTGTACCGCCGTCAGGTTAAGGATGGAACCTGCACCGCAGCTTTCACGGCCTCAGGCGGAGTTTGGAAAGTTACCATATCACCATCGCCCGAAATTACTGGTGCTTCCACTGTAACCCAGGGACAGGTTATAACCTACTCCACGCCATACAATGCCGGCAACAGCTACACCTGGAATGCAAGCCATGGCAACCCCGTAATCTGTTTCCCAAATCACAACTGCCTTACGCTAACCTGGGATTTCCCATGTGGTGTAATTAACCCGGGCTATGTGAGGGTTACGGAAACAAATACATCAACAGGTTGCTCCACAACAGCAACCAAGTTGATTTCGATTACGCCCTAACCGAAGCAAGTGTAGTGGCGAATTTTCCAGTCACCCAGACACTTCGAAGCACTATTAGCTTACAACAGCCATCCAGAATAGGGTGGCTGTTTTTGTTGGCATATACACTTACATTTTGTCCACAGCCTCGCCCAAGCAGTATAAAATGAATCTTTTATCAGTATTCATGGGGTGACAAAAAAGTCATCCCGTGAAAGATCAAGTTCGATGTGATTTTTTTGGTCATACTCACACCCTTTATAAGCATGCATACAACAACAAAGCGAAATTTACAAGCACAAGCCAGAAAAGTCAGTTCACGCCTTCAGAGTTTGAATGGATACGAAAATTAAATATTATTTTTTGCGTAAAATTTCTATTTTTAGCCTGTCCTAAAATTGCTTGGAACATGATCCTGAACTTGTCTGCATTTTCTATTTTTCCGCATACCCCTATCGCCAAAATCCTTCACATTGTTTTGGCAGTGTGGGCTTTGTGCCAAATGTACGCATGTTCGGAAAATAACATCCATTCGCCCGCTAACGAGCCGACAGCCTTGGTGAAAGCAGAAGTGGATTCCTTATTCAGGCAGTTCGACCATTATTCTATCAACAAACCCGATTCGGCCATCCTTTTTGCGGCTCCAATGGAGGAAAAACTTAATGCTTTGGGCCAGCGCGAAAAATTGATAAGCCTCTATACTTTGTTGTCCGAATTGTATCAGTATAAGAAAAACGACGACAGCAAAGCCCTGCATTTTATGGCAAACGCTTTGGATGTAATTGGCAGTTTGCCCGATATATTTTACAGTAACCCTTACTTTTATGTAAATATTGGCAACATACTTTTCAGGTACGAAATGTATGCCGAAGCCATTAAAACCTATACCGAAGCTTCACGGATTGCCATACTTACCGAAAACCCTTATGCCATTGCCCTGGCGTTTAACAATATTGCTTTGTGCCACGAAAACCAAAACCGTTGCGACTCCGCCAGGCTTTATTTCGCAATGGCCGAATCGTATATCCCCGATAAGTACGATATAATGGAAGCGGAGCACTATATTTATTTGATTTCCCTTGCCCTGCAATGTGGTGATATGGATTCGGTGCAGGTGTATGCCAACAAAACAGGCCTTATTTTTAAACACCTTGAAGCAGATTTTAAGCAAAAGCTCGATGATAATAAAGCAAAAAAGCTACATGCTTTGGATGAGGACAAGTTAGCCTTAAACCTAAATGTGGGCATTTATTTCCTGCAAAAACACAACCTTACCGAAAGCGCAAAGCATTTTAACGTTGCCCTCGATATTGCAAAAACGATCCACGATCCTTACAGTATTGCAGATGTTTACTTGAAATTGGCCGACTTGAATAACCAAAGCCTCAAGTATGCGATTGCCGATAAATATGCCGATTCGGCGGCAGACCATGTTAATTTGAACACTGACCTTAAAACCAGGATAAAGCAGAACCGGCTTTTGGCAAGCCTATACAGCGGTTTGCACAAACAGAAGAAATCGGATTCGTACCAAAGTAGGGCCAACGAGCTTTCCGATACGTTAAAAACCATAAATGCCAAAGAAGAAGTTACACGGGGTAAAATAAAATTGACACAAGCAAGGCTGGATTTGGTTATACAACAAAACACCAAGGCCCAAAAACTCCACATCGCAACCATAACTTCCCAAAAACAGTTAATTTGGCTGATGGTGGCAGTGTTGATAGTAATTGTGGCCGCTTTGGCGGGATTGGCCTATTTTTACTACAAATTAAAACAAACGCAGCGCCGTTTGGCCCTTCGCACGATTGAAATTATCAACAACGAAAAACCCGAATGCCAGGTACTGAAAACTGCCACGAAACACACCCCTACTGACCATCAAATCTGCGAGCTAAAACAATTTTTTATCGACGAGAAACCCCATCTCAACAACAACCTGAATCTTAACCAACTTGCCGAAAGGCTGAAAACAAACCAAACCTATCTTTCGCAAATAATCAACCAGCATTATGGCGTAAATTTTAACGAGTTTGTGAACAGCGAACGCATCAAGGAAGCTTGCCTGATCATACAACAACAAAACTCCAAAACCCAGGTTACTATCGATCATTTGTTTTCGATGGTAGGTTTTTCGAGCAAATCGGCTTTTTATACCGCATTTCAGAAAAATACCGGCCTTACCCCGGCAGCTTACGTTAAATTGCACCGGAAGAGTATAGACGCTCACTATCAATAAAATAGCTTCCGCTGAGGTTTTAACAACCCATTTACTGAATCGTGAATTACGAAAATTATTTCCTGAATCATAAATTTTAAAGATTCAGGAAAACATCAGGCTAAAGTGAATTCCCATAACTGCATTCCCTCACTACATTTGTACCTAATATGGTTGCCATATACCTTCCGGGCAAGGCCTGAACCTTTGTCTGTTTCAGGCTGATCCCTGGCAAGTATCGAAAATAAAGACAGGATTGATGTTAAACTTTTTTGATTTATCAAAGAAGTTTTATTGCAATGCATTGTCTTTTATCACAGAATACGCTCTTACAACTGACATAAAACTAACCAGCTAGTAACCATAAAACAACCCTGCCATGAAAAAGACTTGTACGACTCCCAAACCGCTGTTTACCAACAAAAGGTTCATATCCTTATTCACTTTTATCGTTTTGCTGCTGAGCCATAGTGCAGTATGGGCAGTATCACCGGGGGGCTCCTACTCCGCAAGCGGGAATACATTGTCGATAAGTATAAATGCGGCAACAACAGTTGTAGTGAAAGCCAACGGCACAGGCAATGTTACGGCTAACTACACCTTTCTACTCGCATCAGGTGTCTGGTCAGGTTCCGCCACTGATGTTTTAGCCAGCGGAGCAACGCTCACTGTTTCAGGCCTGGCAACCTATAGCACAATTAATATAGAAGATGGAGTAGCAGGTGTAATTGTAACTTTTAACAATAGCACAACAAGTTACACCTACGATAACAACTTCAACGTAACATTGAATAGCGGAGCTGGTACGATGACATTTAGCACCACGTGTTTTAGTGGAAGCAATTCCCTTAATGTTTCCACCGACAAAAATATTATAGTCAACTATGGCTCAACCCTTTCTACTGTAAATGGCGATTTGACGCTTTCGGCCAATATGCAGCCAACGCAAAACATCAATAATTTTAACGGCGTTTACATTGGGGATGCTGGACAAACTTCCAGCACTTACGTTCAATCAACGGGTACAGGAAATGTAAGCATCACCGGCAGAGGCGGTGCCTCGGCTTCATATTATAACTATGGTGTAAATATAGATGCCAGCTCGTCATTCCCTACCACTATCACTTCGGGTGGCGGTACGGTAACAGTTATAGGTACAGGAGGCGGCAGCGGGGCATCTATGATAAATGATGGGGTATATATGCAGTACTCAACCATTACATCAGGAGGCAACGGAAACGTAAGCGTAACCGGAACCGGAGGCGGCAGTTCAAATGAAAATATTGGTATATACATAGGTAATGCTTCTACCATTTCATCGGGCGGCAGTGGCAGCGTTACTGTAACGGGTACAGGTACAGGTGGCAGTGTTTCGGGTACTTATTGTCATGGTGTTAATGTAACAGGAATATCCCACATCACCTCGGGGGGCATGGGAAATGTTCTTGTAACCGGGCAAGCATCAACCACTTGTATTGGGAATAGCAATAATGGAGTTATAGTTCAGTCAGTTTCTGATACAAGCAGCATATCCTCTGGTGGAGGCAACGTTACAGTAATCGGTACAGGGGGAGGTACTGGTGCCACTTCGGCTCGTAACATGGGTGTTTCGGTTGGGCAAAGTGGTACAACTACCATTGGTATTATAACCTCAGGCGGCAACGGCTCCATTACAATAACAGGCACGGCAGGCATCACAAATGGAGGTTCTGATCAAGGAGTTTATTTAAATACAAGCTGCCGAATTGCAGCCTATGGAACCGGTTCTGTTTCCATAACGGGTACAGGCGGGGGCGCAGGCACCTCGCAAAATAACCATGGCATATATTTAAGAGCCCCGGTAAGTGGCAATGGGGTTTCTTTGAATGGAACAGCAGGTACCCAAAGCACTGGCAGCTCAAACTATGGCCTTTATTTAAGTTGTCCGGTTTTAGCCACCGGAACAGGAAATGTAACAGCAAATGGCATTGGTGGGGGCTGGGACGCATCAGGCAGTAATTATGGCATTTATCTTACCGGCTCAGGCAAGTTTATAAAATCCACATCAGGCAATGTTTCTGTAACAGGTACAGGTGGCAGTACATTAGGCACAGGTAATTCCAATTCGAATTACGGTATTTATGAAACCAGTTCAGCCGTTATTTCTGCCGGTGGCACGGGTACAGTAACCATACTGGGCACAGGTGGTGGAAAGGGCGATGCAGCCACCGGAAATACGGGAGTCTATACAAATTCAGCGACAATTACTTCGGGGGGCGGTAATGTAACCGTGGAAGGGCACGAAGGCGCAGGGACGGCAAGTATTGCTATGAATTTAGCTTCTTCCACAGTTAGTACATCAACCAATGGTGGTTTGCTAACCCTGAAAGGGAACAGTTTAAAAACCACTTCCCTCGTTCAAGTACCGGCAAGTACGGGCAACTTAAACGTAATTCCCGCTTCAGCAGCAATAAATATCAATATGGGATTAGCTACAGATGTATCGGGCGGGCCAATTGCTATCAGTGCTACTGAAATTGGCAACATGAGTGGTGGCCATCTAAACTTTGGCGATGCCAACACGGACACCATAACCATCAGTGCAACCATGTTAACCACGGCTGGCTGTTCTATAAAACTAACTACAGCCCCAACCGGGGGCGTTATACCATCCTTTACAGGGAACGACTTTACACCTGCTACGGATCAAACGCTCAGTTTTGGGGTCGGTACACCACTCAAAATTAATATTGGCGGAACTGTTGCACATACAGACTATCATCAACTTAAAGTGGGTCGTAACGTTGATTTAACAGATGCCACACTATCGCTCAGCGGCAGCTTTATACCAACAGAAGGTGATGTTTTCACCATTGTATCAGCAACAAACATAACAGGCCCCTTTACCGATTTGCCTGAGGGTACACGATTTAACTACAAAACCAAATCTTTTACGATTAATTATACTACTACTACGGTAACCTTAACAGCGGGCCCGCCAATTCCGGCACCCACCATCACAGCTTTTACACCCACCACAGCCGGCAGCGGAACATTTATTGCCATCACAGGAACCAATTTTACGGGGGCTACCTCTGTTAAATTCGGAGGAACAGAAGCTGTTTCGTTTACCGTGGTTGATGCCGAAACCATATCGGCCCAGGTAGCAGGCGGAACCACTGGTACTGTTTCGGTAAGCGCAGCGGGAGGTACTGTTACCTCTACAGCGACCTTTACTTATAAACCGGCATTTTTAACTAACCTGGTAAATGTAAGTATTAGCAGCATGGGCGCAAGTGCATCAGACTATAACGGACAGGCATTCACAACCGGCAGTAATGGTTATACTTTAAATTCAGTGGATTTATCTATTACATTAAACGGGGCTGATGCTGTTGTGAAACTATACAGCGCTGCTGCCGGAGCCATGGGAAGCGAAATAGCCACACTGAGTGGTACGTGGGTCTCGGGCAATATATACAACTATATGCCTTCAAGCCCGTTAGCTTTATCGGCAAACACCACGTATTGGCTTGTTTTGTATTCAATTGACAATACCACTTTCGACATTACAGATGTCCTAAGCTACACAGGTGCGGGCACTATACCAACCACAAACCGCGTTGCATATTCCGGAGATGCCGGACTTAACTGGGAATACTATTCGGCTTCCGATCCTGCCCCTAATTATTCTTCTCCATTTATGTTTGCCCTTTACGGCGAAATTATCCCTGCACCAACCATCACTTCCTTCACCCCCACATCGGCAGCATCAGGCACAACCGTTACCATAACCGGAACCAATTTTACCGGGGCAACGGCAGTAAGTTTTGGCGGTACGGCAGCTACATCGTATAGCGTGGTTAATGCAACCAGCATAACAGCCGTAGTGGCTAGCGGAACAACGGGTACAATTTCTATAACCACAGCAGGGGGTATTGCAATATCGGCAGTTGTTTTTACTTATTTTGTTCCCGATCCAGTTACAGTAGCCGCCACATTGGGAACAGTAAGCGGTGGGTATGCTACCTTAAAAGCAGCCTTCGATGCCATTAACCTTGGCACACATCAAGGGGAAATTGACATACATATAAATGCCAACCTTACCGAAACGGCTACTGACACACTCAGAGCAAGCGGAAGCGGCACTACGCCTAATATATCAAGTTATTCTTTCATTACTATTTCACCCAATGGAGGTGCAGCCCGCACTATTAGCGGTAATCTTGCTTCCAAACTCATTTTTTTGAATGGTGCAGATAATGTTAGTATTGATGGGTTAAATACCGGAGGCAACTCGCTGACTATAGATAATGCAAGCACCAATACGAGTGCTTCTACTGTTTATTTTGATAACGATGCCTCTAATAATATAATCACTAACTGTACTATTCTTGGTTCTTCAACATCTACATCAGTCTCAGCAACTATTATGTTTGGCAATGTGTGTCCTGTTACCGGTAACGATAATAACAATATTAACCATAGCAACATTGGCCCATCGGGAAGCAATTTACCTTACATTGCCATTAATTTTTGGGGAGGTACTACCGTAGCAACAGCCAACAGCGGTAATACGATTAGTTATAACAATATTTATGATTGGTTTTGCCCTACAAATCAAGACTATGGGATA
>CAJAXK010000297.1 GCA_903946925.1 uncultured Bacteroidales bacterium
AGGCCCTGCATCAGAGTCGGTAAAGTTCAACTTAAACTTAAATCGCAGTCGTGGAAGGAAGTTCACGGCTGCGATTTGGCTTTGGGGTGCACGACTGCGTTTAAGTCCTATTTGTTATGGGCAGGTTTTTTTATAATATGTCTGTATTTGTTCAAGAATTGCAG
This sequence comes from uncultured Bacteroidales bacterium, assembly GCA_903946925.1. Taxonomy (GTDB): domain Bacteria; phylum Bacteroidota; class Bacteroidia; order Bacteroidales; family UBA4417; genus UBA4417. The sequence goes on from CAJAXK010000297.1 coordinate 165, forward strand.
AATTTTTCCCTTCGATATATTGTGTTGAAATTAAAACAGGAGTTCCCCAAAAAGTCTTGGCGACAGCAGCTAAAGGTTTTTGGAAAATATTTCTTGATTTATAGATTATGAGCGATTCATCAATTATGTCTATTGCAATTGATGCTTTACTTTTTGAGTAAACCAAGCGTATTCCGGATATGTTATTCCAAGCAATTTGTCGATTCCTTATATTTTCAATTATACCCTCATTGTTTAACTCAATTGCAACTTTTCCAATAAGTCCAGGTATTAAATATTTTATGACAAGGATTAAGATAAAGAATAGCAGAATAATGTCCAAGCTGCCAATTAAGATCCAATTTCTTGTTTCATTGCTATTAAAGGATTTTATAAAACTGGAATAAGACATGAGGATAATGAACAGAATTAATATTAGTCCGAACCAACTAGAATACTTATTATATTTTAATTGTACTACTTCTGTCATTTTAATTGGATTATTTTTCTTAAAGTTGCTGCTAACGGTTTGGCGCTTGGCGCAGTGGCGGATTTCGGAGCACAAAACTGTCAATACTCCACAAATGTTGATTAGAGGTAAAATGTTCAATTAACCAAGTCACCCGCCATTGAGCCAAACGCCTGTTATGGGCAGGGCTTTTTAAAAATTTAAGTTTCATTTAATATATTTTCTTCTATTTTCGTCACTGAAAATTATTGATATTGGCCACTCAATCTGTTTAAACATTCCAATTCTGTAATAAACATCCCATTCAGGAATTGATTTTACAACCCTTATAGCTTCTTCATCTAATATTGTCATAGCATGACCACTTATTACTGCTACGCTATCAATTTTACCATTTCTGTCGGTTGTAAATTGAACATCAACTTCAATAGATTTTTCGAGACTTGGCAAGATTGTCCAATTTATATTTGAGTATAAAAATTTATTTAAAGTTTCTCTATCATGGGTGAAATTAGATTTATGGGTTTTTGAATTGTCGAATATTCTAATTTGAAGTAATACCCCATTCTTAAAATCAAATTCTAACTCTGCTTCGTAAAACCATGGAGGCAAACCTGCGGCTTCAACGAATATGGGTTTTCCTTTGGTTGCATAAACTGTACCATTAAACCAATCTGCTTTTACCAGACCATTAGAATACTTTGCTCCAAATACTTTTCGCAGATTTACTTTTTTATTTAACTTTTCTGAAGGGCAATTAGGGTAGATTTCGGTTAAATAAAGTTGGTTGTCGTTGATTGTCCATTGTGCTTGATAACCTCTCCAGCAACTTGTACACTGTGAGAGTTTGTCCTTTCCCAGAAAACTGTTTAGCAAAGCATGGCTGTCATAAAGTTGTTCAAGTGGAAAGATGGAAATTGAAAGTGTATCCCCTTTATAAATTAAGAAGTCAGGAGCTTGTTCAGTTGCAAAATTTTTCAAACAGAGAACTGTCAAAAAAAATAGAAATATTAAAATTGCTTTCTTCTCCATAGGATTGGTTTTCTGGCCTTTAAGCCTTGCCCATAACGTACGGAAATATATGTAGTTGCCGATTGCGGGTTGCTTTCCTGTCGAGCCGCACCGCCGTTGTTGCGGGCTGTGAACTCCGCAATCAGCACGGAAACGGCAATTATCATATATTTTTTGTTATGCACCGTGGTTTTAAAATTCTCTCCAAGTTTTGTATATAAATTCGTTGTCTGGTACACTTTCTTCAATTGTGTCTGTCACAAAAACTTCATTTTTTGAATTTGTCACAATTATCTCTGTCCCGTCAAATATTCCATTTATAAATTTTACTGCGGCATTTAACTCTGTCTCTGGTTCATATGCTCCAAATTGACTCATGTGAGTATGCCAGATACATTCTCCATCTTTGTCAAGTCCGATTGATATTTCACAGTCTTGTGTCGAAACCCAAAGTGTCATGTGTTTATTTTCACTCGGATACTCAATGATATAAACGTCTTTCTCAAAGCGAAAAAAGTCCATGAACGAGGGAAAAATACGTTGTAAATTTCTCTGTATGAAATCCGAATATTCTTGTTGATTTAGGTCTTGCATATTCTATTTATTGTCGGTTACAACTTGTCTTAGGGGCTCTTACCATGGTGCATAACGGTTTGGCGCTTGGCGCAGTGGCGGATTTCGGAGCACAAAACTGTCAATACTCCACAAATGTTGATGCGAGGTAAAATGTTCAATTAACCAAGTCACCCGCCATTGAGCCAAACGCCTGTTGAACTAAACCTCCGGTAGACCAGCTCAATACGTTACAAAAGTAAGTGTTTACCGATAAATAAGCATAAACCAATAAACTTATTTA
>CAJAXK010000298.1 GCA_903946925.1 uncultured Bacteroidales bacterium
CCAATTGCAGTGGCCAACAACCAACCGCCCTGCATCATTCCCTGGAAACGTGGAGGAGCCACTTTGGCAACAAATGAAAGTCCGATTGGGCTAAGGAAAAGCTCCGCAATGGTCAAAATCAGGTACGAACTCATAAGCCAGTATGGCGATACCCTTCCTGCTTCAACAACTGCAACGCCTGCCATATCCTTTGGCGAAACCAGTCCAAGGGAAGCAATAAGTATTAAAATAAACCCAAAAGCGGCGATAACCATCCCGATTCCAATTTTGCGTGGGGATGAAGGTTCTTTCCCATTTTTGCCCAACCATGCGAAAATCCCCATAACCAAAGGTGTAAGGGCTACGATAAACAGTGGATTGAAGGATTGGAATACCTCAGGTGAAATTAAGTTAAGGGCTTCATTGTGTGAAGCAAAATAGTAGCTTAAGTACCCAAATCCCAGAAATGCTGCAGCTCCTAATACGCGGGTCTGAACTTTTTTAGTAAAAAACACCATTGCACAGCCGGCAACAGCACCAATTACTGATAATATCGACCAGATGTTGAAGAATAAATTGGTTACCGGTCCAACAAACTGAGTTGTATAATCGCGCGCAAACATGGTAAGCGTAAGCCCATTTTGATGGAACGACATCCAGAAGAAGATTACAACTACAAATACAAGGGTTAATGCAACCACGCGGGGTTTTTCTTCTTTTGTTGAAATCTGGAAAATTAAGGTAACGAAACCAACAAACAAACCAACTGCCAATCCTAATTTGTAATCAATGTCTTTAACTTCCGAATATCCATCGGCCAAATGAAACAAAAAGGCAATAACTGCCATCAATCCTAATGAAATAAAAATGTATTTCATGTTGCTGGCCAAACTAACAGTTGGTTTGGCTTCCACAACAACCTGACTTTGTTTCTCAGCAAGAGCCAATTTATGTTTCGAAGGAAGTAATTTGTTGAAGATAATGTAGATAACCAACGAAAGTATCATTGCACCTGCAGCAATTGCAAATGCGTAGTTAAAACCGGTCGAAAATACTTTTATATAATCAGTTGCAAACAAAGAAAGGTCAGTTGCTGACTTTCCCCCGCCAGGAATAAGTGCAGCATTGGCAAGACTTTGCAATTGATCAACATCCTTAAGAGTGCCTCCCAAATATTGATGGCAGAGTGAAGGAAGGTTCGCATTTTCTACATATCCATTGGATTTGAGCCAGTATCCTTTTATCGCTTTTGCAACGAAAGGGGCAAAGAATGCACCTACGTTAATGCCCATGTAAAAAATCATGAAAGCACTGTCGCGCAATTTTTTATACTTTTCTTCGTCGTACATTTGGCCAACTACTGCTTGCAGGTTGCCTTTAAACAAGCCGTTGCCCAATGCAATTGTTAACAAAGCAGCTATGGATACCCACAATTCGGATCCAGGAATTGCGATAAGGCAATACCCGGCAAACATGATAATTTGTCCGATAAAAATTACCGATTTGTATTTTTTTGTCCAATCTGCCAGCATACCACCAACAAGCGCCAGCGCATAAATGGCAAAATAGAACCATGAGTAAATGCTTCCGGCCGAATCGGCATCCAAACCATAACGTGCCTGAAGGAACATTACCAGGATGGCCATCATGGTGTAAAATCCAAATCGTTCGCCCATATTGGTAAAAAAGGCTACCAGTAAACCCTTTGGGTGATTTTTTAACATAGAATCAAGTTTTAGTTTTTAATTGGA
>CAJAXK010000299.1 GCA_903946925.1 uncultured Bacteroidales bacterium
AGAAGGGGATCAAGTTGCTGCAGTACGCTGCCCGGTTTCAACCGTTGGAGCGGTACACTTTGACATTTATAAATTTGGCTCAATTTATAATTGTGTGGTATGGCCAGAAAATTATGAAGTATTAACCGAATCAAAAAATTAAACAAAATGAGTACAGAAAATCAAGTTTGGAATGTAATATTTACCTACACAACAGGCGAAGCCGTGGAAGATGGAAGCCTGATTTTAGTAGATGAAAAAATAAGCAAACAGGCCGCAATAAATTATCCTGTTTATTTGACCCAAGCCGTTTTTTCAAGATATGTCCAAGTGCCCAGGGAATTGAAAGGTTTGCAAGATGAATCTGGCCGCTTGTGGGACTTGCTGCTGATGTTTACAAGGGCAGCCTATAAAAACCCAAACTCTCAACTTCAATTCGTTGTCGTTTGTATGCTCCCGGAAGGTGAACCGGCAGAGAGCGAAAGAAAAATTCCTGATATGAAATTTCATAGGGAAATCACTTTAAAATCTGTGATTCAGGCAAGGGATTTTAACGACCCAAGCCCCGCCATTTTTATAATGCTACCAAACGAAGATTAATAGTATTAACCCGGCTAGGATGGGAAACCCATCCTGGCCTAAAAAAACAAGAAAGGAACAAAAAAATGTTTGGATTTGAATTTTACCCAACCCCTTCGCATGTGATTGATGCAATGCTTGAAGGCTTTTCCCTGACCGGAAAAATAGTGTTAGAACCTTCTGCCGGAAAGGGAAATATTGTCGACTTCCTGAAAGTTCAAAACGCTGCCGATATTATGGCTTGTGAAACCAATGCCGACCTTCGCGCCATTCTGGCCAACAAATGCAATGTGATTGAAAATGATTTTTTCGACCTGACAAGTGATAGAATTTCACACATCGACGCCATTATTATGAACCCGCCCTTTTCCAATGCAGATAAACATATTTTGCACGCTTGGCAAATTGCCCCTCCCGGCTGCACTATTATTTCGCTGTGCAATTCAGAAACCGTGAGAAATCAATATTCAAGGCTTCGCGGCGAGTTGGGGAAGCTGATCGAGGACAACGGACACGCGAACAGCTTGGGAAATTGCTTTGCTGAAGCTGAACGATATACGGATGTTTCCGTTACTGTGGTCAGGCTCTTAAAACCTGGCGCCAACTATGATACCGAGTTTTCAGGCTTTTTCTTAGAAGATGATCCTGCCGAACATCAAGAAAATGCCTTGATGCCTTACAATGAAATACGCAGTCTGGTAAACAGGTACATTTCAGCTATCAAACTTTTTGATCAACAAATCGAACTTGGTTTGCAGATGAACAAATTAACAAGAAACTTTTCCAGCAGCAAAATATCATTCACTTGCACGGAGGAAGGGAAGCCCAAACTTCGTAATGAATATAAAAAGGATTTGCAGAAACATGCCTGGTCCTATATCTTTGAAAAAATGCAGTTGAACCGCCATGCAACGCAAGGATTAAGACAGGATATAAATAAATTTGTCGAGCAGCAGCAGAATATCCCTTTTACCATGCGGAACATTTACCACATGCTGGATATTGTGATTGGCACAACTGCCAGCCGGATGGATAAGGCACTTGTTGAAGTTTTCGAGAAGCTTACAAAGCATCACGATGAAAACCGCTTCGGGGTAGAAGGGTGGAAAACAAACAGCCATTACCTGCTAAATCAAAAATTTATCATGCCTTGGGTGTGTGAAATTAGCTGGTCTGGTAAAATGTCGGTACGGTATAATTCAGCGGAAACTGTGGACGACTTTGTTAAAGCACTTTGCTATATTACCGGAATGAATTATGATAAATTTACCCATCTGAGCAACTTTGTTAATGACCAGAAATGCGAGTTTGGCAAATGGTATTCCTGGGGATTCTTCGATTTTAAAGGGTTCAAAAAAGGTACAATGCATTTCAAGTTCCAGGATCCCGACCTTTGGGCACTCTTCAATAACAACATTGGAAGGATTAAAGGCTACCCACTTTATGAACATAAAAAAACGGCTTAACCATCACAAAAGAAAAACCACTGAAAAGGTGGTTTTTCTTTTGCTTTTACCGACTTCGCCAAAACTCTCAAAAATTAACTTATAAGTTAATTTCCCAACACTTTCCGACCCTTTTATTGTGTTCAGCTTCGCTTCACGTCCACAACCGGCTTATTGAGCCAGGTTGTTCATGTGCTTCTCCCTCCGGTCAGACAAACCACAGGCATATTGAATGACTTAGCGGCTCCGCCGTGGGCGGAACCGCTTATTTTGGGAAGGTGTTTCGCTGCGCTTAACTCATTACTTAAATCTGCCTGACCCGGCAGATTGTTTGCTGATTTGTATAGTTTCCTGTTTTACTGATATTTATAGTTTGTCCTTTTTTTTTCTTTATCCTGAATATACATTTGCGGCTCATTCATGTTTAATTAATTTATTCAAAAAAATGAAATCTTTTCTTGCCCTCTGCCTGGTGATGCTCACATGCTCACTATTCGCGGGATCCAGTTCTGGACCGCCGAACCTTCAACCGCCTGGATATGCCTTTATCAAAAGCTGTGATGTAGGTCAATTTGCACCGGTACAAGTGCCGACTGACCACCAAATTTCTTCACTGGCTTTTAATACGGTTACATTGCCTTTTATCCAGGTTGATCTTCCTTTTGCCGAAGTGCCGACCCTGAACATTCAGAACTCTTCGTTTTCTGAATCCATCACGGCCTTGCAATCAGAAAGAGAGGTACTTAAATTGCTGAATCCGGACAGAAATTGCATGAATTGTCAATACTCTATACTGAAAACTGTTTTCCTGCTTTCCTCTATTTCGTACAATTGCCCTCTTCCTTATAGTTAATTGGTTGGTTGTTTTCTCTCTGTGTTTTGCCCCGGCGCTGTGAAGTTAGCCGGGGTTTTTGCGTTTTGGGTTTGTCCTTTATTTATTCCGGTACCGGTTTTATGTTTGCCAAAAATTCAAACCATTCAATGGCCACTAAAATACGCCGCATCGACATGCTCAGGGAGTATGACATCAAAGCCGACCCAAAAGGAAAACAAATTACATTCTCTATCCGGTTTGTCAAGTTAAACGGTGAATCGGTTTTCCTTCCCAGGGCTATTGCTACCGGCCTGAATATGAACGTGGCTGTAAACCGAATGAGAGGGGTGCGGCCTGTAAATTCCCGTCTGGATCCTATTGGGCATATCTACCCTGTCAGGATCGACAATATTGTAGAATGGAACGGCAAACAAGTAATCTTATGACCAAAATTCAATTCAACCGCCAAGGTGTCCCGCTCATGGCTTATGGCGACAAAACTTTTGTTACCACCTCCGGAGCACCCAAAGC
>CAJAXK010000300.1 GCA_903946925.1 uncultured Bacteroidales bacterium
AAGTATGAGGTATGATCGGTTGTTTCAGAAGGCAGCATCTTGGAATAGGTGCTGCGAGCCAATGATTGTGAGCCACCCATTACAATACCAATAAAAAACGCAGCTGTAACAAATTGTAGGGTATTTGTTATAAAATATGCCCCAACGCATATTAGAGTCCAGGCAACAATCGTAATCATTAGAGTCCGCAAGTTACCAAGTTTTTGGGAAATCCTGGCAAACATCCATGCACCCAACATCCCAACTAATTGAATCACAAGTATTGTAGGTATAAGCACATCTTCTTTCAAGCCCATTTCTTTTTCCCCATACGTAGCGGCCATGAACATTGTTGTTAACACACCCATCATTAGAAAGAAAAACCCAGTAAGGTACATACTTAATTTATAGGATTTTCGAACTTGGTTAAATACCTGCCGCAATTCCCTGTAACCATTTAGAAGAACAGAATCCCTGCTTATCCTTTTGCGGAATGTATATTTTGGCAAGCGGCTGAAAGTAATTTGCGAAAAGGCAATCCACCAAACAAAAACCGATAAAAAAGATATGCGGGCCGGCAGCGAACTGTCCGCACCAATTCCAAATAAACCGGGTTTCATTATCATAAGCAGGTTAAATAGCAGTAAAACAACCCCACCCAAATAACCCATCGAATACCCCCTTGCGCTAATCCGATCCTGATCTTCGGGTTCGGCAATAACTGGCAGGAACGAATTGTAAAAAACAATGCTCCCACCGTATCCGATTGTACCCATAGCAAATGCAACCACACCAAGTTCAATGTGGTTTTTATCGAAAAAGAACAAAGCACCACAGGCGGTGGCACCAATCAAGGTAAAAGCCCGCATAAACCCCTTGCGCCTTCCGGTGTAATCGGCCATTGACGAAAACAGGGGCGACCCAATTGCAACTACTAAGTACGCTGCTGCAATAGCCCAAGAATACAGCACAGTATTTATTACAGGCCATCCAAAGAAAGAAATGACGAAATTATCGCCTGTTCGGGTAATTGTATTGTAATAAATCGGGAAAATGGCCGATGCTATTGTAAGCTGATAAACTGAATTAGCCCAGTCGTACATAACCCAAGCCCGAACCATGCGTTTGTCGCCTTTAACAATTGCTTGAACATCCTTACGGTTAATCATTTTATAGTATGTTTACAGTCAGCTAAGGTAGGCAAAGTATCGTCAAAGAAGTAACTGTTTTTTAATCTTGAGTTCGCTCCTAAAAGTCAAAAAAATTAAAACTACGGAGCGATGTGATGAGTGGCACTCTTTGTGGTAAAAAAGGCTTTACGGAGTGGACTCAATCTTAAAATACGGGGAAGCTATATTCGTTCCCTGATGGATCTCATGGAAGTGAAACAAAAAATCGATTAAGCTATTTTCCGTAAATGGATTTATCGTAAATTTGTTTGAGCGAATTTTCCTAAATTATACCATAGACTTTGTTGAGAATGGCTTCAGAACTCAAAAAACAGAACTCAAAAAAAACTTCTTTCGATGCAAATAAAACCCAAAGCACCCGGGCAGAAAAACCATTGAAGCAAGGAAATCCACCTTTAAACCCTAACCTTAATAAATGGTTGATTATTTCTATTATCCTGCTTCTAACTTTTGTTGCATATTTCCCATCGTTACAAAATGGCATGTTAAAAACATGGGATGATCAGGCTTATGTAACAAACAATACTTTGATAAAAAACTTAGACGGTACAAGTATTATAAAAATATTTAAAGAAGACCGTGGGCTTTACGCCAATTACCATCCGCTTACAACGCTTTCATTGGCAGTAAATTACCATTTTTCAAAAGATAAGCCTTTCGGATACCACTTAACAAATCTCATTTTACACTTATTTAACACCTTTCTGGTTTTTCTCTTCATTTTCTACCTTTCGAAAAACAACCTCATCATAGCTTCTGTCTCGTCATTGCTCTTTGGCCTAAACCCAATCCATGTTGAATCGGTAGCATGGATATCCGAAAGAAAGGATGTTTTGTACTCATTTTTCTTCCTTGCATCCATAATTGCTTACCAAAAATTCCTGCAAAAATCGGATTGGAAACTTTATGCCTTGTCGCTTTTCCTGTTCCTTTGCTCTATGTTGTCGAAGGCAATGGCAGCAAGCCTTCCCTTAGTCCTTATATTGATTGGTTTTATTGAAACACGAAAATGGCAGTTGAAATTGCTTTTGGACAAAATACCCTATTTCCTTATTGCCTTAGCTCTTGGATATTATGCCGTAACAATTCAGGCGGAAGGAAATGCTATCGGATCGGAAACGTTCCCTTTAATACGGCGGGTTTTACATGCAGGATACGGGTTTTCGGTCTATATTTTTAAAATATTGCTTCCTATTGATTTATCTGCATTTTATCCTTACCCATATCCTCTGTTAAACTCAGGATGGATTACAAATACAATCCCATCTTCATTTTATATTACCTTGCTTACATCAATATCTATTTTTTGTTTTGCTGTGTTTGCAATACTTTCAAAACATAAAAACTTGAATATCCTTGGTTTTGGCATACTATTTTACGCATTTACAATTGCATTGGTATTGCAGTTCCTTCCGGTTGGCAGGGCAATAATGGCCGATAGGTATGCCTATATACCTTCGATAGGCGTATTTTTCATAATTGGATATTTTGCGAACCAAGCGTTTGTATCAAAAACAAAAAGGGCAATTGCTATTGCTGTGGTGGTTTTGTATTCCGGATTTCTACTCATTGGTTCATTCAAACAATGCCAAGTATGGAAAAACGATGAAACCTTGTGGAGCCAGACAATCAATATTTATCCCAACGATAACCGTATAGCCCTTGTCTATGAAAATAGGGCATTATATTATCAAATACTGAACAAGCCCAAAGAGGCTCTTTCCGATTTCCTCAAGGTAGCGGAATGGAATCCAAAAAATGCGAACATATTGCATTTGATTGGCAAAATATACGGAAAAGATTTAAACGATTTGGCCGCATCAATGAAGTATTTTGAGGCTTCATATTTGTTGCAGCCTCAGGACTTAAACCTAATTCAAGACATGGCTACTGCATATGGGATAAAAGGAGATTTCGCAAAATCATTGGAATACTCTCTCCTAGGATTAAAAGTTGATCCTAAAAATGCCTTCCTTCTTTATAATGCAGGCATTACATACACAAATATGGGCCAAATAGATTTAGGTAAGCAATTTATGAAAGAAGCTTTAGAGGTAGATCCAAGCATAAATAAAAAGTAAAAAACTACCAGATATTCACTAATACCAATCAAAACTAACGATTATTTAAAGAGTATGAAAACAAATAAGGTTATCCACACAAAAAAGCAGTTGAATGATCAAACTACGAGGAATACTAGTTTCGCAATAAAGTATGCCTATCTCATAATAATTCTAATTCCATTGCTCGTGTACCTTCCTTCAGTAAAAAATGGTTTTGTTTATTTTGATGACGATATCCTTATTCTTGAAAACCAAACAAAACTTACCAATACTGCAAATATTATAGAAGCATTTCAATCCGATGCCTTTTTTAATAAGTCAAGTCCTTATTATAGACCACTATTAACGGTTTCCCTAATCTTGGATGCTCAAGTTTCAAAAACAAATCCAGGGTTCTACCATTTTATGAATATAATATATCATATACTTAGTTGTATAGCATTGTTCTGGTTTCTTGGGATGCTTGGATTTAAAAAAGAGATAAGCCTTTTAGCTACTCTCTTTTTCTCGGTTCACCCCCTTATGGCAGGGGCCGTGTACTGGATTCCGGCAAGAAATGATCTATTGGTTAGTTTTTTTAGCCTACTTTTTTTATCTTTCAGCATCCGTTACTTTCAAAATCAGAAATTTCCCTATTACATAGTTTCTATTTTGGCTTTCACTTTAGCTATTTTTTCGAAAGAATCAGGAATAATTTTGCCTCTAGTTCTATTCTCATTTTTGATTTACATTAAGTTATTAAAATTTAATAAAGAAACATTAATATACTGCCTTTCCCTGCTTCTGATTACAGCGATTTGGTTCTTTTTACGCAAATCATCCATTGCAAATGTAGGCATGACCCAAGTTGGCTCATGGGCAATTTTGGCCAACTATCCTTTCCCGTTTGAAATAATAACAAAATTCATTTTCCCGTTTGATAACCCTGTCACACCAGTTTACTCCAACTCATATACAATAATTGGAATTCTTATTTTTAGTATTTCAGTGCTTTATGTTTTATTCCGTAAACCTAAAGATATCAATCTCATTTTTTTTGGTTTTGCATGGTATTTACTATTCTCCCTGCCGAATATGTTTGTAAGGCTTGACACTTCCATAGATAGCTATGATTACTTGACTCACAGGGCATATTTACCTTTAGTAGGGCTTATAATTGTACTAATAACGATAATTAACAAAATATTTTCTGATTTTAATTACAGATCAGTAAAAGGAATACTTCTATTTCTACCTCTAATTCTCCTAATAGCAAGTTCTATTTCACTTGCTAATAAGTACAGAAACCCTACAACTTTTTGGACATCTTCAATTGAACGAAATCCAGAAAAGGCCTGGTTTCACTATTTCCTGGGAAGGTCGCATTTTATGAAAAAAAATATTTCTAAAAGTGAACAATATTTTAGGAATGCAAACTCACTAAAGCAAGATCCACGCTTCAAATATGGCTTGACTTTGATTTTACAGAATAAAAAATTATTTGATTCAGCTTTTCTTACTATTAGTCAAGCGAGATCATTAGGATTAAGTGAACCAGGAGCTAATACAACCTATGTTAATCTTTGCATTGAAACAGCTAAAATATATTATGAAAAAGGCGAATACAGTAAAGCGGCAGAACGTTGCCATCTAGCAGTAGATTTAGAACCCAATAATGCCATATTATCATATAATATGGGTTTATATTTGATCAATGCGGGAGAAACAAAAAAAGCGGCATCTTATTGGCGCCGCTCTATTAATTTAGACACAGAATTTAAAGATGCATACCGCAATCTTTATTACTATTACTTAAACAATAGTAAAATGTCAGACTCCACTGAGTACTACTTAAATCAATTTACAATTCGTGGAGGAAAACTCTAAAGAATCTTGCTAAAGACAAGTTATTTCAAAATCACTTTCCCTTCAGAACTGAAAAGTGATGTAGTTTTAACCTTGTACGTGATGCTATATGTTTTAACCCCGTTTGAATCTGTAAACTCATAAATATCCAGAATTTCATTTTCAGGAAATTGTTTATTTAAAGAGGCTGAAATTTCTTTAGGCAAATAGTAAACACCTAGTCGCCTCTCTACCTTAATTAGTTTACCTGTAGGATCAATTATAGCGAAAGCAGGCTTATCTAAAATCAAAATTGTTGCCTTGTAATTACTTCCATCCATTGTCCAGGTAACAGGAACTGCTTGTATTTGTGGCCACATTGCCATTAACCGATTTTTAACAACCTCAGGAGGAACTATATTGCTAGATTCTTGAGCAATCAAAGTAACTAAGGTAAGGAATCCTAAAGTCAGAATTAATCCTATTCTTTTTTTCATATAATTAATCTTAAAGTGTTATCTATTAAAGCAAAAACTGGTTAAAATGTTCGAATAAACTATTCTATCATTAGAACCAGTTTCTGCTGAATGGTATTCTTATCTACAGATTAAACTTTTAAATAAAATCTATAAATTATTCCTTTGTAATTCGAGCAGTATACACCTTCTTGCCTCCATACACAAGGCTTAGAGCTAAAAGTAACTCCAAACCTCCTCCAATAGGAGCAGTTCCAACAGGTGTTTGCCCTCCTCCGGGAGCAGCAGCACCACCACTTCCGGGAGGATGAGGGGGTTCCTGAGCAAAGGACAACAATGGCATAGCACTTATAACTAGCAGAATGAAAAGCAATTTGATCTTTTTCATATTCTTGATTTTTTAATTTTTACTTTAAAAGAGTATCCCAAATTAACTACTTAATGAAAACTTTCCCATTGGCTGAATAGGAAATACCATTTACTTTCACCAAGTAATATCCTGAAGGAACATTCAGATTGATTTTATTCAGGCTACTGGCTTCTACAGCCTTACGTGCTATTTCGCTGCCTAAAAGATTATAGACAACAATATCGCCCTTTACACCCATAGGGATTTCTACATTAACAACCTTGTCAACAGCATAGATATTCAGTTTGCTTGCATCCAAATCACCGATACCGACAGTAGAGAAGGTTAGGTTAAAACGATGCTCCAATTGGCCAGGTGCCGCATTGAATGTATAAACTGGATTAGTTTTAAGGTTCTGGGAGGTGTTAGTCAACAAATCAATCAAATACATTTCATTGCTTGCTGTAAATGTTTCCAAATCCTGAGCAGTAATTGTAAAACTACCTTCTGCTCCTGGTCTAAATCCCAATTCAATTTTTGAAGATTCATCCAAAGAAGGAAGTGAGTTAATTGACAATTTAATATCAGGTATCATGCAATACAATTGAGGAGCAACAGGGCTTCCCATTAATTTCAGAGCATCATATTCACCTTCATAGCCAATTGTTGAAACCGGGTTAATACTAAGCTGAGTCTGATCCCAGTAATTATTACCTTCAACTTTTAAAGTTAACCAATTTGAATTGTCAGCTTTTAAGAAAGTTCCACCATGTGTACGTACGCTATTTGGTATCATCATTGAACCAGCACCCGTAGCCTGAACAAAAAAGGCCTGTTGTCCAGCTATAACACCAGAAACAGGTTGGCTCTGAAGATAACTAACATAAGCTCCACCATTCCAAACCCAAGCCGTAGGATTTACATTTGTTCGGGTAATGTTATTATTCCAATTAATGGAACTAGCAAAAGGATTTCCAACCAAATTAAAACCAGAGTTAATTCCACTATTATTAGTTAGCGTTAATCCACTAATTGTTGTATTCCCAGTATTAAGTGCTCCGCTAAAAGTAACAGTAATTCCAGGACTGGCAGGAGATACTGCATACCCTTTTCCAACAGCCATTGTTTCAAAAGGTAATGTCATTGGATCCCAGTTGTAAGCAACTTCGTTCCATTTGTTCATCAAGGAACCCGTAAAAATTGTGTTGGATTGAGCTGCAACCGGAGAAGATACTAAATGAGAGGTGTATAAGGTGTTATTAGGAACCCAATCACCAACCATATACCGTTTAACAGTAGATGAGCCAGCAATATTGGTAGTTCCAAGGTCAGCAAATGAACCAGTATTCGGACCTGAACCGTCAATAGTCATATTTCCACCAAGTGAAAATGCGATACTGGTATTAACTGTCAATTTTCCAGTTGGATTAATTATCAAGTTTCTAGGCCAGGTAACATTAGCCGCAATAACCAAAGGGTTAGTCGAGCTGTTAATTATAACAGTACCATTAGAATTGTTAGGAGCATGTCCTAAGTCCCAGGAAGCTGGAGTATCCCAGTTACCACCAGCAACAACAGATGTTATATCAGCATAACTACCGTCAACAGAAAAAGAACCTGACCACGTAGTGCTATAGTTATACGTTCCCAGCCCAGTAGAGGTAGATAAATTTGTTGCTAACCTAGAACCCGTTGGATTAACATTAGGTACATATATAGCAATCGGGAACGAAGCAACACCACCATTAAATATAAAATTCATTGTGTATAGCAACTGATTGGTACACGGCAAACCAAAAGTACCCCCACTTTTGGACCAAGACATTCTAGATACAGAATCAAAAGGAGCTACAGTGTGTTTGTATTTAGTATTAGTAGACCAAGAACCTCCAGCAGCAGAAAAATACGGGTCTTGTACCGTGCTAATATGTGTAAGGACAGCTCTGTCGTAATTATACATCATAGTAAAATTACTGAGATTCCTACCCGAAGGCACATTGACAATTACCTGAAAACTAACTGTTGCACCAGGCGTAAGGCCAGTTAACGGAGTAGTTGCATTTAGCGTAACCGTCGGATTTTGACCAAAGGAAAGTATGCATGTCGTTAAAAGAGAACTAAGTAGAATCCCTTTCAGCAGAAATTTTAGTTTATTTTTCATATTTGTAGTTTTATTAATTTCTAGTTAAAAAATTGGGCCTTCACCTGCAACATCACCGGAACAAATTCCAAAAAAAGTTTGACCAGTAAGATCAGCGTTACTAACAGTAATTGATGGTATTTCAAATAACCAATCCGGAGCACTGAATTCTGGATAATCATAACCGTTAGCCCGATAAAATACCAAATCAGCATCATCTTCCAAAGGATAACCATCCAAATTTACATCCATCGCCTGAACTTTTAGAGGAGTTTCGTCATCAATGTAATTAAATCCGTTAGCATAGTAGAAAATTATGTCATGACTAAGCTCACTAGCGAACCAAGGTGCTTCAAGAGGGTCAACTGGGGCTACACCCTCTATCGTATAAATTCCATTAGGTACAGAAATTGAATAATTACCGCTTCCATCGGTAACATCAGTACCAACAATATTGTTACCGGCATCTCTAAGGTTAACAGTAAAACCAGCAAGTGTGCTGTTATAAGGAGGATGGTTATCATAGAGTAAAGTTCCACTAACAATAAAAATAAAATTTACTCCGCCATTAACAAAATTCACAGGTATTATAGCCACAGGACTTAAACTGGAAAATTCACATCCATCACTGAAATTAACAGCTGCACTAGCTACACCACCACCACTGTGGTATTCAAATTGTAAATCTAAAAACTTAGAATTTATGTCTATACCACTTGTTGAACTCCAGGCTATATGTATAACCCTATCACTGGTTTCATAAACATTAGCATTTTGCACATTATTTTGAGCGTTTACAAAAGTAAGCTTATCAATATCATAAGTTACAGCTAAGGTTAAAGCGCCCATTGAAGGGAGACCTGTAAAACTTAAAGGAACTAAAACATTTGTACCAGATGTTCCGGCAACAAATCCTATAGTAGCTGTAGCAGATGCATTAGAAGGCGTAATTGTTGAAATTGTGTATCCAACTTGTACAGTACTTATGGTACCGCCTGTATTAGTATTAAACACACAATTGCTTCCAAAGGCAACACTTGCAGCACCAATTCCTCTATACACAAACTTTAACGTTGCGAAATCCCCATTTATATTAGGTCCACTTGCATCATACCAAGCCAAATTAAGAGTTCCTGACGCTACACTAACAGTAAGTCCGGATACAGGATTTTTTAATCCCACATAATCCAATTTAGTAGTGCTGTAGGGCAGGTTTAAAGTAAAGGATTGAGTACCACCTGTTACGCCTGAAGTAAATCCAGTTAAAGTCAGAGGAATCTCAACCATTGTACCCTGAACTGCTGTAGAAACAGATCCCAAAACAGCAGTAGCAGTAAATGGAGATGGAGAAACTTCTCCATTATCGTAATAAATATTGATGTTATCGCCAACTGCATTAGAAATTATGCAACCACCGATAAAATCAAGAGGTGTATTGGTGTTTCCATTAAAGATAAACTTTAAACTAATCGTACTACTGTTAATATTGGCACCGCCAGTTTTAGCCCAGGTTAAAGTTATAACACCCGTCGAACTATTAGCACTTGCATTGACACCAGTAGCAAAAAAACCTGTACCAGTAACATTTACAAATGCAAGCTTAGTAGGGTCATAATGAATTTTTTGAGTTATTGCACCAACATTACCAGAAATAGCATCGTATGAAAGATCCACATTAGCTTCTCCTCCTGTTGATGCAGTAGTACTAGCTAAAATAGCTGTTGCGGGTATTACAGCCATGCTAATAGAACCGTTAGTGTAAACCGGACTAATAGGTGCAACACCTTGTGTTACCACACAACTTCCCAGAAAATTAAGGGATCCAACAGTCATACCATTGTATGTAAACTTTAAATCTAACATCTTCCCATCCACAAAACTGGCATTTGAAGGCCATGTACCTACAATGTTAAGGGTACTTCCCGATGAATAAACGTTAAAACCACCAGGTGAACCAGCAGGTATAGAAAACCCTGTATAGCTCATAACCGTTGGATCAAATTGTATATTAAACGTTAATGAACCAATACCAGTAAACCCTGAAACATTCAAAGCTACAGGTTTATTCTCCCCGGGGCTGGCAGTGATATTGGCCAGAGAAGCTGTTTGACTAAATGCCGCTATTCCCAACGTAAAGAGGAATAGCATAATTAATGTAAATTTTTTAATCATAGGTCAAAGGTATTAAGTTTGTTAATAATTTCATGGAAAACTTTTGGTTTAATTGTTACTTATTTGTTAATATATTGATTTTAAGTCTTTATCAATTTTAAGGTAGTGGTTCTATTTGTATTGGTATTCGTAAACATAAGCTTTGAAACATAAATTCCTTTTGAAAAATGGCTTAAATCCATATCTATCGTATGACAGCCTTTCAAATAATAAGATTCTTCCACTTTATATAGTATTTTTCCTGATAGATCAAGAATTAGTATTTTAACATTACCGTTGTCAGGTAGGTTGAAGCCTAATGTGGTAGATGTAAGTATTGGGTTTGGATCTGCGTTGAAATCAAAATAATCAGAATACAAATTGTTATTAATGCCAGCTTGGTTATCCACAGTAAGCTTAGCATCAGTAGAAAAAACAGAACAGTTTTGGGAGTTAATTGCACATTTATAAAGAAAACTACTGTAAGAAACGGGAATTGATTTAATATCTAATTCGTTAGTATTAGTACCATAGTACTTATCATTATCCTTTAATTCCTGCCAGGTTAATCCATTGTCACGGCTTTCTTTCCACGAAAATATATCGGCATTTGTAACATTTACAATAAATTTTGCAGAAGCCCCAGGTTTAATAAGTGTATCCTTAGGCTGTAATTCAATTTGGGGTAATCCAGAAGAAATTTTCCCATCAGTATATTTTACAGAAATAATCTCCAATTTATTGTTTGCAATTTCGCAACCCGAACCAAACGCAAGCAGACTGCTATGTCCGGAGAAGGCAAAACGCAAATCGAACAATTTCTTTTTATCAAAACCAATAGGTGCAACACTACTCCATGCAAAAACAAGTTGAAGGGGATTTTGGTTAAAAGAATAATTTATCCCAGAAAGTTGTGAATCTATATTATCAACAGATTTGAATAATATGCTGGTATCATTAAAGGCAATAAATAATGTAATTGATCCAATGTTATTGATATCATCACCCATAACTGGAACAACCACCTCCGAGGCTGCGCAAGCCTGCACTGAACCAATTGTCAGTGATTGAGCTTGCGCAGTCGAAACACCAAATACCATTACAAAAACAATAAGCAGCGCAGTGCTTAAAGCTTTTAACGATACTGTTGATGTTGGAAGTGAATTCATTTTCAAATTTTTTTAGTGCTTTTTAGTAAAGTAAGTAAAAGAAGGCAACAACATAAGTTTGATGCTGCCTTCTTTCCTATCCGCATTTAGCGTGTGAACAACATTTTGTTAGCTTTTACAAAAGTTTCTGTTTCGCCTTCAACTTCGATCTTGTAGAGGTAAACCCCAGGAGCTAAGTTGAGTTGTGCTGGATTAACAGTTACAGTGTAAGTACCAGCATCTTGCAATGCTTCAGTAAGTACGCTAATGGTTTTGCCATAGATATCGGTAAGTACAAGGCGTACATTTCCAGAAACAGGTATGGTATAAACAATGTCGGTGTTGCCTTTGAATGGGTTCGGGAAGTTATACATGCTAAACTCATTAGGTTTAGATGAAGTAACCACATTAGCCATCTTCAGATCGAAATTGCTTATAACATTAGCGTTAACATCTGCGAATTCACTTCCAGGAATCAAAGTAAATACCTGTGTAGATTCTTTCACAGTTTCTTTAGCTTTCATTGACAAGGAAATAATAGGCTCACCAGCTTTAACAGACATTGATTTGGTATCTGACCAAGCCAAAGCTATTTTACCATCTTCGATGACGTATTTCAGATCGTTGAGTTGACTGTTTACGTTTTCGATTTCGAAGCGGTTCTGATCATAGGTCATGAACAAACTCATAGCTCCAAAATCAGAGTTAGAATTACTCTTGATGTTGTAGATGAACGATTCGTTAACAGGAATGGACTGATTGCCGTCACTTACTACTGCAAGTGTGGAAGCATCTTTCATTCCAGCAGGTATATACGATCCGTTAACATCACCAACACAGAGGCCATTGATAGGTTGATTGTACACACCTGAACCAGGTACAACAAATGTAGGATTATCAAATTTCCAATCACCAGCAGGATAAGATGTAAGTGATCCAACAGTACGTAGTTTGATGTACAAAGCATCTAGTGCTGTATAGGTCAAACTTCCGTTTACATCAGCTACTGTCTTGTTAAGACCAGTTAACAATGGACTTCCGATAATATGCAATTGAACAAGTAAAGCATCAGTTGCATTGTTACCACCCCAAGCTCCAGTTGAGGTAGCTTCGAGTTGATAGGTCCCAGCAGGAACATTTGTGAAAGCGAAATATCCATCTTCACCCATGCTGTTCATATTTGGGCCAGAAACTGTGGTAGCAACAATCGTTCCTGAACTTGGATTACGTAATTTTACAGTAACATTGTTCATCGGAGTGTTGTAGGCGTTCTTGTAAGTTACATAACCTTCAAGGTTTTGACCTGCTGGAAGCATAACAATGTTCATAGTAGTGCAACCAGTGCAACCAGTAACTGTGTCGGTTTCGCAAACTGTAACTTCGCCACATCCACAAGCTGGGTATGAACCCCAAAGAACTGTAATATTAGGTGTTCCTTGGCCGCCTGTAACTGAACCACCAACAACATTCCAGGTATAAAGATGACCTGTAAAGTTAGGAGTGCTATAGGTAGTTGTTGTGTTAGCAAACACAGTAACAGGACCAGTAATAATTGGTGCTGGAGGAGTGCTAATAGAGACAAGCATAGTATTTGTAACAGTACAACCATCACATTTGGTAGCAGTAACAGTAACTGAACCTGTGTTGCAACATGCCCAATCTACAGTAATCTGATTGGTGTTCCATCCACAAGTAATTGTACCTCCAACTACAACCCATTCGTATGTAACAGCACAAGGAAGGGTATAATTCCCCATAAAGTTAAATGCTGCGGTGTAAGTATCACCAATACAAGGTTCAGGAGGGCATGTATTGCAGGTATTAGCATCAGGGCTACAGCAAACACTTGCATCACCACTAATACCTACTGACCAAGCACCTGGTTGGGTAACTTGCCAGCTTCCGGTTTTTGTACAACTGTTCATATCAGTAACTGTTACAGAATAGAAACCAGCTGTCAAACCTGTAACAGTTGCACCTGAAGCACCGGTGTTCCAGTTATAAGTGTAACCAGGAGTACCTCCACTGCCAGAAGCAGTAATTGCACCTGTTGAATAAGCGTAGCAAGTAACAGGAGTTACTACAGCAGAAACAGAAACAGCAGAAGGAGCTGTAATTGACCATGAGCCGGTTTTTGTACATCCGCCTGCATCGGTTACAGTTACAGAATAGGTTCCAGTTGCTAAACCTGTCGCTGTAGCTGTGGTCTGTCCATTGCTCCATGCGTAGCTGTAGCTGGTTATGCCACCTGATGCGGTAACGGCTATCGAACCGTCGCTGCTTAGGTTACAAAGAGGATTTGTTGGGATTGCACTCAAGCTTAACGCTGGGTTTTCTGTTACTG
>CAJAXK010000301.1 GCA_903946925.1 uncultured Bacteroidales bacterium
ATTGTACTATAATTGATTCATGGGCGACCTAAATTACTGGCTCTATTGTTCAAATATCCAATAACTAGCATATTAGCACGCGAAAGAATATGCGGGGTTGCACGGATTTTGGATTTATTAGGGATGGCGGATGTGGGATGGTGAATTGAGAGTTGAATGGGATGAGTGTAATTGAAAAAATCAATGTTGCTAGGATGTAGTGAGGATTTTTATCTCATAACTATGTATTTGCAGCATCAAAGATAGGGGGTTGCTCATTAGCATGGAAAATGATATTTGAAAGCCAAATAGTAACGAAGTTTTGAAAAGTGGTTTTACAGGCATGCATTTGAAAAGGATACACGCACAAAAAAGGGTTCCCGCATTTAAATGGCTTTTTGTTTGATACAAGATTAAAAAACTATACAAAATAGCTATTTATTGAACCGATATCGTTAAAAATCTATTTTGCCTGAACACTTTTTTGTGCGTGTATTAATTTCGGGTTAGGTAAGTTTCCTGAGTTTTGGAGTTCTTTTATACCAGCAATTGCGTGAAAAGAAAATGCACACCAACGAGGGGAATAAAAAATAATTTTCAAAAACACACTGCACTTTCCCATTGAATATCATACCTTTACCTGTTCAAATACAACAGAGCCATGAAAAAACTATTTTTTCTTATCCTGATTAGTAACTGCTTTCTAAGTGTTTATCCGCAAATCAGCCGAACAATGCGTTTTTATATTGCTGATTTTGAAATGAGGGATACATTGTGTCCTGATAATGAGACCTATATCTACTTCCCTGATAAATTTGAAAATACCCTCCACGAAACCGGGAAAGCGGCATTACCTGTTAAATTAGTACGTTTATTATTGCCAACTGGTGCAGTTGTTGATAGCATAACTGCTTTTAGCAGCGATACGACTATCTTTGAACTTACTCATAAGGTATTCCCATATCAATCTCCTATTCCTATAAATATGAATATGGAGGAAGCGGGTTTTGAGAATCCGGATTCAGTTTTCTATTCCAGTGAGCTTCCCTATCCCGGGACAGGAGCTGAATTGGATGGAATTGGCTACTGGCACAAGGCTAATATTGTTACACTTTCTGTTTGCCCTTTTCAATACACACCAGGCACTAACAAACTTGTTTTTACGACAAATGTGTCGATCAATATTTCATTTAGAGAAAGCACCTCTTATGATAGCACTCACAAGATTAAAATGAAAGCCAATACTTTTGCCAATTATACCCGAACACTATCAGGCATGGTCGAAAATCCTGAATCGATACAGAGTTATTTAAAAGAAACTGAGATAATAAATGGATTTCAGCAGGTACAAGGCCTTTGCCTTCATGATTATGTTGTTGTTGTACCAGACGAGTATGCAAATGCAACACCTTTGAATACCTTTATAGATTGGAAAAAGCGCAAAGGGATTGACATTGGAATTGTGTATTTATCAGAAGTTTATAATTATGCTGCACCGAACTACATTCAGCAGGACGATATTGGCAATACCACTACATTACCCAATAACCAGTCCATATCCGATAATCAGGCCAAGATCAGAAAATACCTGAAGGAAATACATGATAATGGCGGCTGTCACTATGTTTTACTTGTTGGGGATCACACAAAAATTCCTGTCAGGAAATATTATGCAGATCATGGCTACTATCAAAACACAACTCCTGCTGATGTGAAAACTGATAAATATTATGCTGATTTTACCAGCGATTACGCTGTTGATGGTGATACCCGTTGGGGTGAAATTACTTCGGGTAGTAGCAGTCCTTCTGGCGATAAAGTTGATACATACCCTGAAACGTTTGTTGGAAGGGTTCCTTGTTCTACAATTCAGGAGTTAGAAGTGTGGGTAAATAAACTGCTCAATTATGAAACCGACCCCGGCAATGGAGATGCGGATTATCTTAATTGCTTTGTAATGAACATGGCCGACGAACCTCAATCTTATATAAGGCCTTTTACATTCACCAACCTGAATTTTTTTAATCCCCTGCAGAAATATCAAGAAACACCATCATGGAATTATCCTGATCCAACAGCCCCTGATGGTAGTGAAATCATTGGCTTTCTGAATGCTTCGCCAAGTGGCTGGTGGACTTGGGATAACCATGGAGCATCAAACGAATTTGCCGTCAGGACTCATTCAGTAAATTGTGGAACAATGAGTTCAATTAATTCGACTAATAGTGCTAATGGGATTTTGTCGTTATCAAATTTGAATAAATATGGAATAGTTTCTTCCAATTGTTGTAATGTTGCGAACTATGAAATGGAGAACAGCATGGTAGATGCTTCCATCTTCAACAACCAGGGTGGTTCTGTTGCGTTTAGTGGCAATACCAATTTAGGTTGGACTGACATTTGTGAAGGAAAGCTTTTTGAGATTTCTGGCATTCTAAACTCCTATCATAATAATTTTGGAAGTAATTATGGTTTTGATCCTTTTCTGAAACGAGTATGTCCTGCTGAATGGAAATATTATACAGGCATTAACCCCTTCATATATTACCGCTATGAATCATATATGACGGCCAATTTCTTCGGCGACCCCGAAATGATGTATTACACTAAGAACCCGCCCAGGATTGCCGCAAAGGTAACACCGCAACATATCGACCTTACTGCAAATAATTCCATCCAAGTTACGATTTCCAATCTTGGGACCAATAACACCGCCCTGGTTTGCCTTTATAAACCAGCATCAAGCAATTCGATTGAATTCCAGAAAACGATTACTGTTTCAGGAAGCAGCACCGGAAATGCGGTAGCTACCTTTTCAATTGTTGCAAATGAACTGACAAAAGGAAAGCTCTACGTTACAATAACCGCTTTCGACATGTTGCCCTATACCAATGAGATAGTTATCTCACCAGGATGCGCTTATGATCCAAATGCAACAGAACATATCATAGGCACAGCATTTCCATGGACCCAAATCCGGTTCTTAGATCATGATGTTATTATCGATAACCTGGGCACACTTACCATTACCGGTGAAGCATATTTTGTACCTGGAGCAAAACTGATAGTTAAACCAGGTGGAAAGTTAATTATTGACAATGGCAAACTAGCCTCTTCATGCGAAAACCTATGGGAAGGAGTAGAAGCATGGGGGAACAACGGACAGATGCAAAATGTACTGAACCAGGGCAGTGTTTTA
Source organism: uncultured Bacteroidales bacterium (assembly GCA_903946925.1). Classification (GTDB taxonomy): domain Bacteria; phylum Bacteroidota; class Bacteroidia; order Bacteroidales; family UBA4417; genus UBA4417. The sequence continues at coordinate 3,179 of CAJAXK010000301.1, forward strand.
ATTATAAATGGGGGAAGTATATGCGATGCAATATGTGGCATCAGCACAAAACAGCCCGAAATAAACAATAATCATACAGGCGGTATAGTATCGTGCAACAATGCCAGTTTTGTTAACAATAAAATTGCGGTTAAATTTTATCCTTTTTACTACCAGGGGCATGGCTACAACAGCAGTTTCAGCAACTGCAATTTCCTGCTTAATGATAACTATCTTGGACAGGCTCTAAATGCAACTCCCGAAGGCATGGTATATATGAATGGTGTCTATGGAATCCTTTTCAGGGGATGCCTATTCGACAACAGCATTACAACCAATACGAATATTAGCTCAAGAGGGTATGGCATCAAATCGTATAATGGAGGTTATTCGGTTGATCGCTTGTGTACATCAGCACCGCAACCCTGCGAAACCTATTTAAAATCCAGTTTTAAAGGGTTATCGTATGGCATTCATTCGTCGAATACAGGATATATGTATCCCATAGCTATACAAAATACTGAGTTCGATAATAATTACCGTGCCGTTTATATGAGTGGTTTATCGTTGCCACAAATTAACAGGAATACCTTCAAAACGCGTACAGGTTCATCTAATTATGCTACCTCAGGCCTATACTTAAATGCCTGCACCGGGTATTCGGTGCAGGAAAATACGTTTGAAGGCAATATCTCTGAAAGCAACCCTATCACTTTCGAAACTGGCTTCGTAATCAACAACTGTGGTACCGCCCCCAACGAAATTTATAACAATTCGTTTACTAAGTTGCAAAATGGCATTACTGCGCAGGACGACAACCGTGGATTGGTATGCAAGTGTAATGATTACAGTAATGTAAAAACTGACCAGAGTGTTCTTATAACCGGTGGCAGTAGCAATACCATTGGCATTTCACTGTATCAGGGCGATGGGCTCTCTGTGTCGGGCCCAGCCGGAAATACTTTCTCATTACGAACTTCAGGCACAGGCGATATTTATAATCAGGGTGTAAAATTTAACTATTATCATCATCAGAATATCGGGCAGTATCGGCTGAAACCTGAGTTTTACGAAAAGGTGGATCTAGCTCCGTATAATTATGAAAATTACACAAAGCAAGCAGCATGCCCATCCAAACTTGGAGGTGGGGGCGGCATTAACCAGGAGCAAATAAAGGATGAACTGGTATCTGCCGATAATCTGATTGAGCAAAAGCAAGACAGCCTGGCAGCACTGATTGACGGAGGAAATACCGAAGAAACCACTGAAGATGTGGTTTACAGTTCCCCGTTGGAGGCATTAGATTTGAGGGATGCCCTTCTTTCCAAATCGCCTTACCTTAGCGATACCGTGATGCAATCGGCCGTAACCAATGAATATGTGCTGCCCAATGCCATGATACGCGATATTCTGGTGGCCAACCCGCAGTCATCTGCATCTGATCCAGTCTTAGACAAATTAGATCAGCGTATTGACCCGATGCCCGACGAAATGTACAACCAAATCCTTGATGGCGAGTTTCTCCTATCTCCTAAAGAAACCAAGGAAGCGGAACTGGCCTCGCTCAATTTAGTAAGGGAAACGAATTATAACACTCTTGTATCGTATTATTTAGCCGATACTACCGGGACACTTGCCGACAGCCTTGAACAGCTTTTGATGAACGAAAACAAACCGGAAGCCAGATACCAGCTTGCCTGCAAACAATTATCTGAAGGCGACACTGCTGCGGCAGGCAGCACATTGGCAACAATACCGACTACATTCAACCTGACGCCTGTCGAAATGGTTCAACACGAAAACTACCTTTCTTATTTTGCCGTTGTCACCAGTATGGATACTGATACCCTGCCCGGATACGAATGCGACAGCCTTCAGGTAGCTGCTCTCACCCTACTTATGCAGCAAGGGTACGAACCAGTAAGCTCCTATGCCCGCAACCTGCTGATTGCTAATGGAGCAGTAACATACAACGAACCTTACCTGGTTGGCAACGAAATGAAATCAGCCAGGGTAATACGGGAACGAAGGAACGTAACCAGTCAACTTGTTCCAAAATTAACATTAAGCCCAAACCCATGCCGCAATTTTGTAATTGCAGGATATTCACTGGAAAACAATTCCGCCCAAGATGCTTTTCTTACAATAAGCACATTGCAAGGCACTGAAATCAAGACAATCCGGCTAATTGGAGCTAAGGATCAGGTAGTAATATCCCTTAACAACTTTAGCCCGGGTCTGTATGTTGCCTCATTAAAAGCTGGAGGTAAGTTGATGGATAACAAGAAGATCATAATTGTAAAGTAATTTAAAATCATACTCCCATGCTTTTACTGCATGGGAGTTTCCTTTTATCATGAAAAAATCAATTTTACTCACTCTTTTGACGATATTTATCCAGCAAGTTCTGTTAAGTCAAACATGGATTAAAAAGTATGATATAGGCAAATATGCAATTGCTAACTCCATTATTGAGCAATACGATAAAGGATATGTATTTGGCGGCAGTATCGACCATTCAAAGTATGCTAAAATATATAAAACTGATTTAAATGGCAATTTACAATGGAGTAAATCATTTGGAGATGGAAAATACCAAATGGTTGTAAGAAATATTGACAAAACGATGGATGGTGGTTGTGTTTTTTGCCTTGATGGTACAAAATATAACAGTTCAGATGCTTACATAATCAAACTTAACTCATGCGCAGAAATTGAATGGTGTAAAGTATTACTCACACCCGATAACTATGATTTAAGTTGGAATATCAAACAAACTCCGGAAGGGGCTTTTATCCTGTTGGGTGGGTATTTTATTACCAATCCTGAATCAAACATTTCGCTATTTAAGTTCAACGCAAGCGGCGAACTGATCTGGCATCAATTCTATCCTTTCGCGTATTATTATAATGAAGATCAACCCATAGACTTATTGGTGGACTATGACGGCTATCTGATAACTTCTACACGATATGCTCCTGATACTGGAACCAATTCACCTCAAGTAGATAGAAGTTTCTTTATAAAAACAGATACAGCAGGCAACAAACTATGGGATTTAACTTACGGAACAGAAAATCAATATTACAGCTACCCCTGGGCTACAACCAAAAACAGCAACGGCAAGTATTACCATTCCTCCACCCATTCTTCTCCAACAGGTGATAATCCTGCGTTGGTTTGGGTGAGCCACGATGGAACTCAAACAGGGTATAAAGATCTTGTACAAACCAATAATCTGAATTTCTGTGGCATGCCTACCATTACGATGTTACACGACACCAGCATAATTTTCTTCGGGGGATACAGGATAAATAATGTCTTTCAGTTTCAAGTTATCAGGACTGATACATTAGGAAATGTGAAAGACTCAAATTTTATTCCTTATGTTGAAAGTGATTATGAATCTACTGTTAAAACCTATGATGATAAGTTTGTAACTGTTGGCAACGAAGCACCAAATGCTAATTTCAATATTGTGGCCATCAAAGTCAACTCCAACCTAGAGTTCGACAGCATTTACACCCAACCTTTTACCTACGACAGCCTGTGCCCGCACCCCATTACCAGCGAAACAATTGATCCCAATTGTGCTAATGTGATTGTAAGCGTGGATGAGCCATTTAAAAAGTCGGAAACCACACAGCTTAAAGTTTATCCAAATCCCGCAAATGACAAGATAACAGTAGAGTTGCCAAAATATTTGGTAATTACCGATAACAAAGGCAGTATGCCAGTAACCACAGTATATCACCAATGGCAAAAAGTTGTATTGCAAGCAATAGACCTTAATGGCAAAATTGTACTAAGCCGGGAATTGCAAAACAATAATGAAACAGTTCAAATTGATGTTTCACGTTGGTCTTCGGGTTCATACTTATTCAGAATGATATACAATGGGAAACAGGTTGCGGGGAGTAAGGTAG